>DOMU01000012.1:0-1186 GCA_003509305.1 Desulfobulbaceae bacterium
ACGGGTCGGTGGCTCCCGCGCCTGTGAGGTTGATGTGCGCGTCATCAGCGCCTCGAACCGCGATTTGCGCGAAGAAGTATCAATGGGCCGCTTCCGCGAGGATCTGTTCTACCGTTTGAACGTCATCCACATCAGCCTGCCGGCCCTGCGCGAGCGCCTCGACGACCTGCCGCTGCTGGTGGACGCTTTCATTGCCAAGTCCGCCGCGAGCCTTGGCAAAGCGGCGCTGAGCATTGCTCCCGAAGCGATGCGCCTTTTAATGAAACTGCCCTGGGATGGCAATATCCGCGAGCTGGAAAATACCATCGAACGGGCGGCGATTCTCTGCGACCGCGATACCATCCAGCCGGAGGACGTGCAGCCCGATTCGGAGTACCGCGACGAAGACAATCGTTGGGGTGACGACATCAACCTGAAGGAGCTGGTGCCGGAAAACGTCGGCTTGAATGATGTGCTTTACGCGGTCGAGGAGAAAATGCTTAAACGCGCTCTTGAAGAGACCGGCTATATCCAGGCCCGCGCCGCGGAACAGTTGGGTATCACGAAAAGCCTGTTGCAGTACAAGATGAAAAAATATCGGATCAAGAAAAAGGGGTGAATCAGACATATCCCAGCACATCCCCGCCATCCTTCCCTGGAAACCGCCATGAATACCGACGAACTCCACGAACTGAATGACCAGATCGATCGTATCATCGCCGCCCGCCACCACGATCCCTTTCAGGTGCTGGGCGTCCATAACGGCGACAGTCCGGACCACATCGTTATCCGCGCCTTCCAGCCGAGGGCGGCAGCCGTCGATCTTCTGGCCGGCGGCCAGCGGCAACCGATGGAGCGGATCCGCCCGGAAGGACTGTTCGCCATCGAATTGCCGCGCTCGTTTTTCCCCGACCCTGACCTTGATCCCTACACCTACCAGTTTGATATACATTTTCCCGACGGCAATTCCTCGACGGTCAACGACACCTACCGCGAACTGCCGCAGATGGGGGAACTCGACCGCTACCTCTTCAATGCCGGCACCGATTACAGGCTGTACGAACATCTGGGCGCGCACCTGACAATGCTGCACAAAATAGCCGGGGCGATGTTCCGGGTCTGGGCGCCGAACGCGGCCAGGGTATCGGTGGTCGGCAATTTCAACGCCTGGGATGGCCGCGTCCACGCCATGCGCAGCCTCGGCGCC
>DOMU01000012.1:1242-2589 GCA_003509305.1 Desulfobulbaceae bacterium
TTACAATTTTACGGTGAATTGCGCCCGAATACCGCCTCCATCGTTTACCCGCTCGACCATTATAGCTGGCGGGATGACGACTGGCAGCGGCAAAAACGCGAACGGTCGCTCTACCAGCGTCCCTTGACGATTTATGAGGTGCACGCCGGTTCCTGGCGGCGCGACCCGGATGATCCGGAACGTTTTCTCACCTTCAGGGAACTGGCGCGGGATCTGATTCCCTACGTCAAAGAGTTGGGTTTCACCCATATCGAGCTGCTTCCCGTGATGGAGCATCCGCTCGACGAATCCTGGGGGTATCAGGTGACGGCCACCTTCAGCCTGACTAGCCGCTATGGCACGCCGGAAGAGTTCATGTACTTTGTTGACCAGTGCCACCAGATGGGCATCGGCGTCATTCTCGACTGGGTGCCGGCGCATTTTCCGCGCGACAGTCACGGCCTGGCCCGTTTCGACGGTACCGCCCTCTACGAATATGCCGACCCGAGGCGCGGCGCCCATCCGGAATGGGGCACCTTGATTTACAACTACGGGCGCCGGGAAGTCAGCAACTATCTGATCGCCAACGCCTTGTTCTGGCTTGACAAGTACCACATCGACGGCCTGCGCGTCGATGCCGTCGCCTCAATGCTTTACCTCGACTATTCGCGGAAAGCCGGTGAATGGATTCCCAACTGTTACGGTGGCCGGGAAAACCTGGAGGCGATAGAATTTCTCCGCCATGCTAATTCGGTGATCTTTGCCAACTGTCCGAATACCTTGATGATTGCCGAGGAATCGACGAGTTTTTACGGTGTCTCGAAACCGGCGGATCAGGGTGGTTTGGGTTTTGGCTTCAAATGGAACATGGGCTGGATGAACGATTTTCTCGCCTATTTTTCCAAGAACCCGATCTATCGCCGTTTTCACCATAATTCGTTGACGTTTTCTTTGATGTACGCTTTCTCGGAAAATTTCGTCCTGCCGCTGTCACATGACGAGGTGGTGCATGGTAAGCGTTCGCTCATTGATAAGATGCCGGGCGATTTATGGCAGAAATTCGCCAACCTGCGCCTTCTGCTCTTGACCATGTGGGCGCATCCCGGCAAAAAGCTGCTGTTTATGGGCGGTGAATTCGGCCAGTGGTCGGAGTGGTACTGCAAACGCAGCCTCGACTGGCATCTTTTAGAGGGCGAAGACGACAATCCACACCGGCGGTTACAGTATTTCACCGCCGAGCTGAATCGCCTGTATCTGGATCATCCGGCGTTTTGGCAACGGGATTTCGCCTGGCAGGGCTTCAAATGGCTGGATTTTTCCGACACCGGCAACTCGGTCATCTCGTTTGCCCGGTTCGGGGAAAAGGAG
>DOMU01000012.1:2678-7152 GCA_003509305.1 Desulfobulbaceae bacterium
GGTCTGTGCGGCAAAGACGTTATCAAAGCGGAGAAAAAACCGTGCGGCCAGGCCGAATTCAGTGCTCGCGTTCGTCTCCCGCCTCTGGCGGGATTCATTTTGCGACCGGTGGAGTAGGGCGGATTGTATAATGGCCTTTTCGACAGGGGTTTTCACGAGCGTTTTACGCAAGCGTCACCCATAATTTTCTGGTAGCATCGCCGCCGGTAACTGTGGCGGGTATGAGAAGTCCGATGTACCTGACGCGTAAATACTGCTTTACACAAGGAGAATCACACCATGAAATTCGGTTTTCTGGCAAAATTTCTGCCTCCTCCGGAAAACAAATTTTATCATTCCTTTGAAGACGCGGTTGAAATCTGCGTTTTATCGGCGCAACTCTTCTATCAGGTTGTCAACTCCGATGTCGCCTTGCGGCCCGAATATCTGGTCCAGGCGAAAAAATACAAGAAACGCGGCAAGGAGACCCTGCGTCACACCCTGGCGCTTTTGGATGCCACCTTCATTACGCCGATTGACCGCGAAGACATCCAGCAGATTGCCTCCTATCTGTACCGCTGCACCAAAGTGGTGCTGAAAGCCTGTGTCAACCTGCAAACCTACAAGATCGAATCGTACAACGATATATTGAAAAAACAGGCCGAGTACCTGATGGCGGCCACTGATGAGCTGAAAAATCTCATCTTCATGATGAAGACCAATCCGCGCTCAAGCGACATCACGGCGAAAGACCTGGCGATCCAGGATATTGAATCGACCGGTGACGATTTGCTGGCCACCGCCATGGAAGATTTGTTTTCCGGTCGCTATGACGCGCTCTCTATCCTCAAGATGCGCAATATCTACAAGGGCATAGAAAATGGCCTGGATGCCTGCGCCGATATTTCCGATCTGATCGTCAGCATCGAGCTGAAACACGGTTGATGCCGCGCCCGCTCTTTTTTTCCGACGAGAAATCCTATGGCTCTGACCTTCCTGATTCTGCTGGTCGTCATCGCTTTGATCTTCGAGTACATCAATGGTTTCCACGACTCGGCCAACGCCATCGCCACCGTGGTTTCCACCAAAGTGCTGACTACCCGCGTGGCCGTTGTCTATGCCGGCGTCCTCAATACCATCGGCGCTTTTCTTGGCACCCACGTCGCCACCACCATTGGCCAGGGGATTGTCGATAGCTCGACCGTCAGCCACGGCGTCATTCTCTGCGCCTTGCTCGCCGCTATCATCTGGAATCTGATCACCTGGTATTACGGCATTCCTTCCAGTTCATCGCACGCCTTGATCGGCGGCTTGATGGGCGCCGGCATCGCCCGGGCCGGATTTTCCGTGGTGCATATCAGAGGCGTCATGGAAAAAGTCATCATTCCGATGATCACCTCGCCGATCATCGGTTTTATTTTCGGCCTCCTCTGCATGGTCACCATCCTCTGGTTGTTCCGTCGCGCTAATCCCAACTCGGTCAATAAATATTTCCGCCGCCTGCAATTACTTTCCTCAGGGGTCATGGCGCTGAGTCATGGTACCAACGACGCCCAGAAAACCATGGGCATTATCACCCTCGCCCTGGTGAGCTACCACGCTCTCGACTCCTTTGAAGTTCCGATCTGGGTCATCGTCGCCTGTGCCCTGACCATGGGCGCCGGCACCATGGGTGGTGGCTGGCGGATCATCCGCACCATGGGCAGCAAGATGATCAAGTTGAAACCGGTGCATGGCTTCGCCGCCGAAACCTCCGCCGCCGTCATCATTCTCAGCGCCTCGCATTTCGGTATCCCGGTCAGCACCACCCATATCATTTCCACCGCGATTATGGGCGTCGGTTCAAGCAAAGGCGTGCACGCCGTAAAATGGGGCATCGTCGGCAGCATCGTCATGGCCTGGGTACTGACTATTCCAACCTGCATGATCATCGCCGCGGCGCTTTATCTTATCCTGCCGGTATGATGGGGTGATAAATGGCCGGGCCAGCGGTCTTTCTTGATGAACTGATCGCCGCCATGTTGTTTGTCAGCGCCGCCGAGTCTGTTGATGGCGACGATGATGTTGCCTATCTGCACCGTCCCACCGGCGTGATTCACTGGCAGTCGGTGGAAGGTATCGTCCGCGAATTGTACGATGAGCCGCTGCCGGAAAATGTCGCTGTCCTGCCGGATTATCTGCGTATTCCGAGCAAACGGGAACTGGGTCTGGGCAGGGCGATGGTCTTCGCCTTCGTCCACCAATTCATGCCCTACGCCTATGCCGAAATGGCGGCGATTTTCCGCAGGCCCGGAGCCTATGGGCGCTTCAGAAGTATCCTCGAATACCGTGGTCTCTTCGGCCAATGGCGAGAGTTTCAGGACGAAGGCGAAAAGAAGGCGATGCGAGCCTGGTGCCGGGAAAACGGCGTGGCGTTCAAAGAATAGGGCAGCGTGGCTGGGAATTTTATCGCTTGTTTATCACGCTGGTGACACACACAACAGGAAAATTATCAAAATAATGACGTTTGGACTGAAAAATGATCAATAGGCGTGATTTTTTTAAATATTTTTTATTACTTGGAGCAGGCGCCGCCGCGGCTCCGCTTGTCAAAGTGTTTACCCCCCCCCATATCCTGCCTGCAAAAGGATCTTTTTCGCTTTGGCAGATTCCTTTGTCGCAAACTCCAGTACAGGGTAATTCCTACATTTTTTGCACCAAAACAGGTAAAGTTGTTGTGATGGATGGCGGCGTTCAAAGGGAAGCGGGTTATTTGCGGGGTTTTCTCGGCTTACTTGGCAATGAAGTCGAAGCTTGGTTCATTTCACATCCTCACCTTGATCACATTGGGGCTTTCAACGAAATTTTGAAAAAACCTGACGGATTAACGATCAAGGCCGTATACCATTCGGAGCTTTTGCCTGAATTTTATAAAAGAGTGGAACCAGAGCATCAGAATCTTACCGTTGAATTTTATAGGAATCTGAAAAAATCTGGAATTTCAGTCACTGATGTGACTGAACCGGGGGTGTCTATTGAAATTGACGGTACAACATTCAAAATTCTCGATGTCAAAGATGAATCGGTCACTGTAAATGCCTATAATAATTCGTCTATGGTCATCCGGGTTGAAGATGCCGTGCGTTCTGTGGTGTTTCTCGCTGACGCGGGCATTGAACAGGGGAACAGATTACTGCACGGGCCGTTTTCCTCTGAACTCAATTGCGACTTTCTGCAAATGGCTCATCATGGACAAAAAGGCGTTAGCCTTGATTTTTATCGGACGATCAGATTTGGCGCCTGCCTTTGGCCAACCCCTCAATGGCTTTGGAATAACGATGCCGGTAAGGGATATAATACGGGACCGTGGGAAACAATCATTGTCCGTAACTTGATGAACGAACTCGGTATCAAAAAGCATTTCATTTCCTGGCAAGGACTGAGCCGCATTGTTTGAAGAGTGTGGAAAATGGTAATTGTTTATACTTCTGACGAGGTCGCAAATCACTTTTGACTAACCGGTAGAAAACACCATGGTATTGTTATAATGGTCTGTGAGTCAAGCCGTATCAAAGTATCTGATTGCCCCTTGCTTTTCTTGCCCGCTCATGTCAGTATTTCCGTACATTACCTGTAAACTCCGATCCCAAAAACCTACATCGCCGCTTCGTTGTTTGAGCGACACGGTTTGCGGACGCCAGGGTAAGGCTGGAAACGGCCTTGCCTTCCTTTTTGAAAAGGGGTTGCTATGTACCGCGAGGATTTTTCCCTCTCCATCCTGTCGTCAGACGGCAAGCAAAACATACTGCGCGACAACCACGGGCGGCGTATCCGCTACTTGCGGCTGGCGATCACCGACCGCTGCAATCTGCGCTGCCGCTACTGTATGCCAGAAGAGGGTGTCAGTCCGGTTGGCCACAGCGAACTTCTGAGCTATGAGGAAATGGCGCGGCTGGTTGGCTTGCTGCTGCCGCTGGGTATTGATAAGGTGAGGGTCACCGGCGGTGAGCCATTCGCCCGTCGCGGTTGCCTGAGTTTCCTCCGTTCCCTGAAAGAGCTGGGTCTTACCGGTTTGTACCTGACCACCAACGGCGTGGCAACCTGGCGTTATCTCGATGGACTGCGCGCCCTTGGTTTGTCCGGCCTTAACCTGAGTATCGACAGCCTGGACCGTCAGCGTTTCGCCACTATCACACGCCGCGACCATCTGGCCGAGGCGCTGAAAACCCTTGATGGCGCCCTGGCGTTGGGTATTCCCGTCAAAATCAACACCGTCGTTCTGCCCGACATCTCTGATGCGGAAATCCGGCAACTGGCCAGCCTGGCCCATGAGCAGCCGGTTACCGTGCGCTTCGTCGAGCTGATGGCCTTTTCCGGGGCTGGTGAGCGGATGACGCCAGCCAGCGAGCCTTTGACGGCGCGCCTGGCCCGGCTCTTTCCGGGAGCGGCGCCCTTGCCGGATGGTGTTGCCCAGGTCTTTTCACCGCCGGGTTTTCGCGGCAAGATCGGTTTCATC
>DOMU01000002.1 GCA_003509305.1 Desulfobulbaceae bacterium
GCCCGCTGCCCGGCGGCGCCGAATGCGCGGCCCAAACCGGCGGGAAACCAACCGTCCCCCCGGCGATGAAACTCGCCATCGGTCAGAACATCGAGAATCAGCCCTGGGATATTGTAGTGATGGATTGTCGGGTACTTCCGCGCCTGGCCCCGGTCGATGACGAGCATCCGGTTGACGTAGAGGTTGCCCTTACCATCCTTCAGATAGCGTAGCTTGCGGTAGGTCGGAATCCCAGCCAAAGGCGGCAGATGGTCGCTAACGATAACGATCAGGCTATCCGGGTCGATTTTGCCCAGCTCGCGCACATGTTCGGCCACAGCCTGACCGCGATACCAAAACTGGTTGGCCACCCGCTCAAGGTTGCCGTCGCGGTATTTCGAGGTCAGTTTAAGAAACTCCGGGCGTTTTTTCTTATCTAATATGTAGGGCAGATGGCCGTACATGCTCAGGACATAGTTGAACAGCGGCGGATGGTCTTTTACGGCTAAAGCCTTGCTGACAAACGCACGGTTCTGCGCGAAAAGATCGCCATCGAACATGTATATTTCTCTCTTGACGTCACCGGTGGAAAGATAGCTGTCGTTGGCCGGAACATATTCCCGCGGGTAATACTGTTCGTCAAAACCAACACCTTGATAGGCGTTGACGGCGTTGAAGAAATTCGGTTTGAAGGCGTTCGAAGCGGCGGCGCGGTAACCAGACTCGCGCAGAATGCCGGGTAGGCACCAGGCCTGGGTACCGGAAAACGAGTTAAACTCGACGCCGTCCATCTCTTCAAAAGCCGGGGCGCCGCACAAGACTTCGAACTCGGCCTGCGAGGTGCGCCCGCCGAAGACCGGCGACAGCGAATAGCCCATGCGCCCGGCAAACATTTTCTTATAGTCGGGATGCTCCGGGCTTTGTGAATAGGTGGCGGCGGTGAACAGAGTGGGATCGACGAAACTTTCCATAACGATCACATGGATATTGCGTCGATAGCCCTTCTCTTTCAGCCAGTTGGCCAGAGCTAACGCCTCTTGATCGTAGGCTGGGCGATCGTAAAAGGCGTCGGTCTTCGTGTGAGCCAGGCGGCGTTCGGCTTCACGATAACAGAGCATGGCGAAGCGGCCATTATTGATCACCGACTCGGCATCCGACCAGTTGACGATTTCCCGGCCCAGGCGCCCAAAGCCATTGATGAACAATTGCGGGAATATTGCAACGGCGATGACGAGGGCGATAAGCGGCAAGGCGCCCGCGATGATGGTTTTCCAGCGTTTGAACGATAGGAAAAGTACCGGCAACAGCAGACAGGCGCCGATCGCGCCGCCGGATAAAATCAGGTAAACCGGCGACATGACACCGATCAACTCCGGCACCTCAGCCAGGTCGCTCAGGCGGAAGACGCGGCCCAACAGCAGAAAGCTGATGTCTGGCCCAAGGTAGGAAAAAACCAGCGGTGTCGCGGCGATCAGCGCCTGAAATCGCGATGGTTTGATGAGGACATTCAGATACCAGAACAGATACAAAAGCGGCGGCAATTCCAGGTATTGGCGTAAAAACTGTCTGGCGGTGACGATGCCACCGACGGCGACAAAGGCTTGCGAATACAGGCAGAAAAACAGAATGAAGAGGACATAGCGGTTGCGAAAAAAAGCGGCCTGCCAACGGATAACGGCCTGCATGTTGAAAGCCGTCATCGCTTTTCCGGGATGGCGCAGCCAATGACCGCAGCCTGACGTAAAAAATAATCTTCGGTCATGCCGGCGATGAGGTCTCTCGTTTGGGCCGCCGCCGCGGCCTGGCCATTTTCCTGACAAAAACGCGCCAGATAATGGGCGAACAGCGCCTGATAGCAGGCGCGGATGCCAGGCTGCGCCTGGTGAGTTGACGGCGCCTGATAGATGCGTTCGTAGTTGAAGGCCTTCAGCGCCGACAGCGCCTCGGAGACTTCCTCGCTGAAACCGATGCGGATGTCGCCGTCACGGCGCGACTCCGGCAAATGGCTGTTCATGATTATATCGGTGACCAAGTGGTAAACGATCTGGCCATTGGTATCGCCGAGGATTCGGCGGCATTCGGCGGGAATATCGCCGCGCGCAATCAAACCCAGGACAATCGCGTCCTCGATATCGCGACCGACATAGGCAATGACATCGGCCAGGCGGACGACACAGCCCTCGGCGGTTGAGGGCGGCAAATCGATATCCGGCGCCTGTTCCTTGATGAAAAATTTTTCGTCGAAGCCCTGGCAGTCAATCTCCGGCCCAGGCGACAGGACGCCGCTGTGGCGTTCACCGTCGTGGCAGAGGATGCCATCAAGAGTCTGGACAGTCAGGTTCCAACCGCGCCCGCCGCGCTCGAGGCTATCGAGAAAACGCACTGACTGGACGTTGTGCTGAAAGGGCAGAAGGCCATTTTCCTCACATAATTCCGACATATATTTTTCGCCGGGATGCCCAAAAGGCGGATGGCCGATGTCATGTCCCAGGGCAATCGCCTCAAGCAGGTCTTCGTTCAGGCGCAGGAAGCGGCCAATGGTGCGGGCGATCCGCGACACCAGTTGCACATGTAAAACCCGGTGGCTGATGTGGTCGTTTTCCACCAGGCTGAAAACCTGGGTCTTGTCGATGTATCGCGTGTAGGCGGGGGAGTGCAGAATGCGGTCGGCGTCGAGGGCGAATGGCTGGCGGTAGGCCGGGCGTTCCTCAATACGGCGGCGAAGGGCTTGGGCGCTTATGGTGGCGACAGGCGACAGGTTACGCTCTTCCCGCCGCCGCAAGTCGGCCAGCAGAGTGAAAAGCTGTTTTTGGGCAGGCGTATCCGGCATGGAAAAAGAAATGGTTTTCGGAAAATCCCTTGGGTATTATGCAACGGTCGAATTAGGCCAGTTATTCAATTCGCTGGGGGAAGTCAAGCCCGGCCCATTTCTCATAGAGCTGCCATGAAGATCGCCATCAAACACTGTAGCCGTTGAAACTACAAACCCCGCGCTTCCAGGCTGGGAGCGGAACTGCACGAGACCTTTGGTGCCGAAATCGAACTCCTGCCCGGCAGTGACGGTGTCTTCGACGTGGCCGTGGACGGCAAAACGATTTTTTCCAAAACGGCGTCGGGACGTTTTCCGGAAGATGGGGAAGTGGCCAAGCTGATTCAGCGAGGCTGATTCAGCTCACCGGTTCAACTGGCTGGGCATCTTGTTGGATGTTCGCCATATCGCTCTGGCGGGTAGCGTTGAGATTTTCTTTCAAGTAATGTGATTTGAAACCGTTAATCAACTCGACGCCGCCCTGGGGACAGCAACCGATAAATTCAGTGAAATGAATCATCCGGTCGATGATTTCCCGTGGCGCCGCATGTTCGATACGGCAGGCGCCATCCTCGGCGATGGTCTCGTCCAGATCCAGTACTTCAATGAAAAACCGTTTCAGCGCCCGATGGCGGAAAATCACGTCCCTGGCGGCCCGCTTGCCGCGTGCGGTCAGGGTAATTGCTTCGTAAGGTTCGTAATTGATCAGCCCTCTTTTCGACAGGGCGCGCAGGGCTTCGGTCACCGAGGCGCGGCTGACGTCCAGCCTGGCGGCGATTTCCTTGCTGCGAGCCACCATTTTCTCTTCGATGATATGGTAGATGGTCTCGATATAATCTTCGAGACTGGCGCTCAAACCGGTGGTTTTTTTCATCATGGTGGGCACCGAAAAGCGAAAATGGCGTTGATGATGTGCGAAAAACGTCTTAAACCGGGACACGGTTGAAGGACAGGGTACTGCCCTTTTCCAGCCGCGTCAAGAAAACGCCGAAGGCAAACACCGTGGGTGCACGCCTCCGGCAAAGGCATGAACCTGGCTCTTTGCTTATGCTTTGTGAATTGCGGATAGAAAATCTGGCCCTGATCAGTTCCCTGCGCCTCAACCTCGAAACGGGCACGGGCGGCGGCCTGACGGTCATGACCGGCGAAACCGGCGCCGGTAAATCAATCATGCTGCGCGCTCTGCACATGCTGACCGGTGAACGCGCCTCCACCGACTGGATTCGCGCCGGATGCGACAGTTGCCAGGTCGAGGCCCTGTTCGAGGCGGCCCCGGCACATGACGAACTTCTGGCGCAGCTCGAAGCCCAGGGCCTCGGTGACGGACAAAGCATCATCATCCGGCGGCAGATTATGGCAAACGGCAAGAGCCGCCTGCATATCAACGGCGCCCTGGTGACAGCGCGGCAGGCCGCCGAGCTGACGGCGCTGCTGTTAACCATCGCCGGCCAGCACGAACATCAGCGGCTATTGCAACCGGCAAGGCATCTGGATTGCCTCGACACCTTCGGCGATTTGTGGCCGCGACGCGAAGCCCTGGGCGGTATGTATCGGAACTGGAAGGAGATCAGCGATCGTTTAACCACGCTACGCCAGGCCGAACGCGATAAAGAACAGCGGCGGGATTTCCTCTCCTATCAATTACGGGAAATCCGCGAGGCGGCGCCGCAACCCGGCGAAGACGAAAACCTCGCCGCCGAAAAGAAGCGGCTGAAGAACGCACAGGCGCTGATCCGCCTGACCCAAGAAAATCTACATCTCTTCGATGGCGAAATTCTTGAGCGCCTGGCCGCCCTGCGCCGGGGTATGGAGCAGATCGTTCAGCTCGATCTGGAAGCGAAGCCAATAGCCGAGGAAATCGGCGGCTATACCTTTGTCGCCGAAGAGCATATCCAGAGTCTGCGTCACTACCGCGACAGTCTGGAATCGAATCCGCACCGGCTGGAACAGGTGACGGAACGTCTCGACATCCTGCAGCAATTAAAACGAAAATACGGTGAAAACCTGGCGGCGGTTTTGGCCTGGGCCGAGGAAGCGGCGGCGGAACTCTCACGCATCGCCTCGCTCGACGAGGAAATCGCCCAACTCGAAAAAGAAGTATCGGCACGACAGACGGAACTGCTGCAAGCGGCGGCGACTCTCGGCGTCCAGCGTCAACGGGCGGCGGCCAGGATGGAAGCGGCCATGGAGCGGGAACTGTCGTCATTGGCTCTCGCCAAAGCGGTTTTCCGCGTGCGCTTTCAAGAAGTCACAAAAGATACCGCCGCTCTCAAAGCCAACGGCTGGGACCGACCGGAATTTTTCTTTTCCGCCAACCCCGGTGAAGCGCCCCGGCCTTTGGCCAAGGTCGCCTCCGGTGGCGAATTGTCACGGCTGATGCTGGCAATGAAGTGTCTTCTGGCGCAAAAAGACATGGTCGAAACCGTGATCTTCGACGAGGTCGACGCCGGCATCGGCGGCGAGGCGGCGGAGGCGGTGGCAAGAAAAATCAAGGAGTTGTCCGGTCATCACCAGGTTGTGTGCATCACCCATCTGCCGCAGATCGCCGCCCGGGGCGACCTGCATTTCCGCGTCGAAAAGGCGGCGAAGGAAGGCCGCACGCAATCGGAAGTCCGGCACCTGAATGGTGACGAGCGCGTCGCTGAACTGGCGCGGATGCTGGCTGGACGTTCGCCCTCGGAACACACCCTGGCCTGGGCGCGGGAACTGCTGGCGAAAGG
>DOMU01000218.1 GCA_003509305.1 Desulfobulbaceae bacterium
AGAGAGTCCTGTGCGGGCCTCTTTCAGCTCGGTTTGCAGACCGCTGCAAATGAGGCGCTCGGCGTTTTCTCCTTCACCTGATTCAAGGAGCATATGTTTTTCCAGGACGACGAGAATGTCGCCGTAACCATCAAGGGCNNGCCAGGTGAGAAACTCCTGGCCGATAAAGCGTTTTTCTTCTATCAGTTCGATGAGATCCATGGATCATCCTTAAATAAAAAGCTGCGGCGTGATCTGGTCCAAGCGGGCCGCTGCTTGGTTGTCAAGCAGTGACAGGCCAATCAGGTAGGGGATGCGTTGCCGCAGCGTCAGGCCGAAGACTTCCTTGAAAAAATCCTCAAGTACCGCGTGCATCTTTTTATTGGTGGTGAAGAAAAAAACCGTGTTATCGGAGAGGTTCCAGTACAGATCGTAAATGGCTGGCACCGGCAGCGCCTTTTTTGTCAGCTCACTTTTTATCCGTTCGCGGATTTCCACCTTCATGCCGCGGCTGAGTTTCGGCATCTGCTTTTCCAGGCGCACCCGTTCCTCTTCTTTCTGCACCATTTTTTTCAGGACCGCTGGCGATACCTTGCGCTCATCAACGCGCAGGGTGAGGACGATGTTGTCGCCAACGGCATAGGAGGCGAAGGCGAAGGAAGCATCAAACATATTCACCACCGAAACCCAGCCGATGGAGTATTCATCGTAGCTGTCGTCGATGTCGCGGAAGGCGTAGCCCTTGATGCGCTCGGCGATGAAATCGAGGGCGTCTTCCGGCAACTGGCCCTCTACCCCGAAACGGACAAAACTGGCGGAACCTTTCAGAAATCCCATACTTATCAACCTCTCACTTGATTACCGGGTGGAGCATAATTCATCTACTAACGATGCGCCGCTCCCGGCGCCCGTTCCCTGTCTCCTGCCCCCTGTCATCGCCCGCGCAGCGCCCGCAAGGCCTTTTGGGTTGGGCGGTCTGTTACCGGCAGCCCGTGCCGCCGCTCAAACTCTTTCAGCGCCGCCCGCGAAGCGTCGCCAAACCAGCCATCAATCTCGCCCTGATACAGGCCACGCTGGCGCAGCAGTTGCTGCATCTCCAGCTTTTCGATAAAGGTCACGGCATCCGGCGGTCTGCGCCAGGCGGTCTTTGGGGCCGGACGTCCGGCCAACTGGTCGGACAGCAACAGCACGGTCAACGCGTAGGCATCGGCATTGTTATAGCGTTTAAGCACGGAAAAATTTTTCAGGAGCAGAAAGGCCGGGCCGTCGAGACCGGCGGGCAGGCTCAGAGTGGCCATGGCCTGTCCGCCCGGCAGTGACGAGCCATCGGCTTTCCTGATGCCAAGCTGTCGCCAGGCGGCCAGGGTTCTGCTTTGGTTTTTGTACACGGTCAGGGATTTGCCCGCGGTCACCTCAATGCCCCAGCTCTCGCCACGCCGCCAGCCATTCTTCGCCAGAAGATTGGCCGAGCTGGCCAGGGCATCAGGCACCGAATCCCAGATGTCACGGCGGCCATCGCCATCCGCATCGACGGCGTAAATGAGATAGCTGGTCGGGATGAACTGGGTCTGCCCCATCGCCCCGGCCCATGAGCCATACATTTTATCGCGGCCAATCCTGTCGTCCCGCATAATTTTTAACGCGGCCAAAAGCTGGCTGCGGCCAAAGGCGGCGCGTTTTTTATCGCCCCAGGCCAAGGTCGCCAAAGCCTGCGGCACATAGTGCAGGCGTCTGCTGTTCTTCAGCACTTCGCCGTATTTGGTCTCAACCGACCAGATGGCCAGAAGCACTTCCGGCGGCACGCCGTAGCGTTGCTCGATCCATCGCAATATGTCGTGATAACGCGCTTTCTCGGCCAGCCCAGCGCGTATGCTGAAACTGTTGACTCTGCCGTCAATGTATTCCCACAAGGGCATTATCACTTCCGGCTGATACGCGGCCTTATCGAGCACATCGGCGTCTTCCTGACTCACGCCTTTGAACACGGAAAAGTAGAAGCGGCGGTCGATGCCGTTCGCTGCCGCCTGGGCGGCGAAATTTTCCACCCACTGGGAAAAGGTCATCGGGTTGGCTTTGACCGGCGGTGCTCCGAAAACGGTCATGGCGACGAAAACGGCCAAACAAAAAGCGCGAAGATTCATGATTGCCAAAATAGAAAAAACGGCGACAAGACCAGGCGGCTTCTGTATGAGCATGATACAATACACCACTCATTTTAGGAGAAGCGGCCATGGCGACCATTATCCAACTCCCCAAATCTACCAGAAACACCGGCGGCGCACACCGGAAGAAAACCGGCGAATCCGCCGTCCGCTTCATTTTTTTAGTGAAGCTCGATTTTGCCGTTTTACCGTTCTGGCGGCGGCTGGCGGTGCCGGGACAATATACTTTGTTCAATTTGCACCAGATTCTGCAACTGGCCATGGGCTGGGACGGACCGTGCCGCCCACCAGTTCATGGTCGGCAAAATGCTTTACCGTACCTTTGCCGGGCGGCCTTTGCGTCTCGACGAAAGCCGATACGACGAACGCCAGGCCAGACTTCAATCGTTGACCGAACGGATGCGATTCATTTTTCAGTATTTTTACGAGGCTGGCCATGCCTGGGAGTGCGCCATCGAATTGGAGGAGACCCTCGAACCGCCGATGGGCGAGCCGCCGGAACCGGCGCTGCTTTTGGCAGGGCAGGGTAAACTCCCCGATGTGGAAATCACCGATGTCTGCGCCTGGAACGTTCTGGCCGAGGCCCGGCCAGAACTGGCGGCGCCNNGGAAATCGCCGCCATCAACGAACAGTTACGGTGCTTGTGAGCGACAGGGAAAGAATTCGGGCCAACCTGACCCGGCGCAAAAGACCAGCCCCTACCCGGTCGGCTGGAATCAGCTTACGGCAGTGATCAAAGATTATAACCGCGGCACCGCGCGTGAACTTCCTGACATTATCGCCACCTCCGCATGCAATATGAGATTGTCACCAGCGCTTAAATTGACATTCCCACAGCCTCACGTTAGTCTTTTACTATCAAATCCGTCACGTTCAAGGCGCATACTTAACCTATATCAGGTGCGATATTTGCTTCCAGCACATTCAAAAAGCATATGCGAAATAAATCTATATTCGACAGGATAGCTTGCATATTCCTCCTGTTTTGCGCTTTGCCGCTTGGGCTGGGCGGTTGCAGCTCGTTGTACAGCGAAGGGGCCGTGACCGCAGCCGGTATCGGCGCCGCCGCCATTGCCGCGCAAGTCACCGAGAATGCTCCGGTTGCCACCGGAATTGGTTTGGTTGCCGTCGCCGGGGCCAGAGCGGGCGTGCAATACAGCCTGCGGAACGCTCACGCTTATGAGCAAGACCGGATTGCCCAGGTGACCGGTCCTTTGCAGCCAGGCGCTGTCGCCCGATGGTCTGTGTCGCACACGGTACCTATCGAAAACGACAAAAACGGGCGGGTTACGGTCAGCCGGGTCATCAGCCTGGGTGAGCTTGAATGCAAAGAAATTGTCTTTTCGGTTGATAAAGGTGTGCCNNTGTGCCGGTAGCGGACAGGTCTTTTTATCTGGCCGCTGTTTGCAAGGACGGAGCCACCTGGAAATGGGCCTCGGCTGAACCGGCGACACAGCGTTGGGGCGCTCTGCAATGAGACTTCCAACGGGAGTCCAGTCGCGCTTAATTATGCTGTGCGTGGGCGCGTTGCCGCTTTTTTGCGCCGGCTGCCAGTCACTTGGCGCTTTCACCGGCGCGACGTCGGCGGCTGTGACAGGCGCGGTAACCGCCAATCCGGCGGTCGCCATTGGTACTGGTATTGCTGTTCAGGCGGCAACTGATGAGGTAGTCAAGCGCACGATGCGCGGTTTACATCAGGATCAGCAAGACGCTATAGCGACCGCCGCTGGATTTGCCCCGATTGGNNGCGGTGCGCGTCTGGAAAGTCGATCATATGTTACCCGTTGGCAATGGATATGGGCGCGTTCGCGTTCTCCGCGATTTCAGTACGCCGTTGACCTCATGCAGAGAATTCGCCTTTTCGGTGATCGAAGACAATGCGCCCAGGCGCGAACAATGGTTCATGGCCAGCGNNCTGTAAGCAAGGCGGGTGGTGGAAATGGGCCTTGGCCGAACCGAGCACGGGACGCTGGGGTAATTTGCAATAAATTCAGAAATGGCCAGAAATGGCCGATTGAACGTGTTCGACAGCGCCGTAAGCGGCGTAAATACCGAGGAAACCAAAAGGAAACATGCCAGTCATCAATCTGCGGCAGATGAAAAAAGGGCAAAGCGGTGTCATCACCGCCATCACGGTCGGCGGCGAGTTGGGCCGGAGAATCCGGGAAATGGGCCTGATACCAGGCACGGAACTGACCGTTCTCGGACGGGCGCCGCTTTACGACCCGGTGGCGCTCCGCATTTTCGGCGGCACTTTGTCGCTACGCAACAACGAAGCCGACCATATCAGCGTCGAGGT
>DOMU01000128.1 GCA_003509305.1 Desulfobulbaceae bacterium
CAGTTCCCCCTGCGGGCTGATAAAGACGGAAAAGCCGGTATTGGCGGCCCGCGCCAGACTGCGCCTGGTCTCGACCGCCCGCAGCACGGTCATAGCCAGGCTGTGGCGCGGGGCGCTGGAACGGCCATACCAGGCATCGTTCGTAAGGTTGACCAGGACGTTGGCGCCGGCGTTGACCCAGGCTCGCGCCAGATCGGGAAAGACCGATTCATAGCAAATCANNGCAGGACACCGATCCGCGCCTTATCCCAGGCCATCGGTTTGTCGACCCGGCCAGCGCTGAAATTTCCCACCGTTTCAACCAGGGGAGTAATAAACGGCAGATAGCGGCGCAACGGCACATATTCGCCAAAGGGTACCAGATGCGACTTGAAATAGGTGGCGGCGAAACGGCCATCCGGGGTGAACAGCGCCGCGCCGTTGTACAGACGAACGCCCCGCTCGGCGCTGGCATCCTCTTCGAACCACGGGGCGCCGCTGAGCACCGGCACACCACTCCGCTCCGTGAAGGCATACAGTTCGGCTGTCAAAAGCGAACGCTGCGGATAAAAGGGCAAAGCGGTTTCCGGCCAGAGCAACAAGGCCGGATGCTCTTTAGCAACTAAGCCTTCGCTTTGCCGTAAATAACCAGCCAAAGTCGCCTCGCGGTTTTCCGGCGACCACTTCATATCCTGGCTTATATTACCCTGAACAACACCCAAACGCATCCGGGGCGAAGGCTTGGTGGCAAATACGGTAGAGTAAACGAAGCACTCGGAATAAAAATGGGCGCCCAACAGAATCACCAACACAATCGACACCACCCGCGCCAGCGCCCATCTCCCAGTCTTACGCCACTTGAAGGAAAATACCGCCAACATGACAAATACATTTATCATGACGATAAGATAACCGATGCCGTGGTGGCCAAACAGATCGGCGCACTGAATCCATTGCGGTGAAAAGGCCAGGAAGTAACCAACATCCATCCAGGGAAAACCACTGAACAACCAGCCGCGCAGCCAGTCGAGGCCAGCCCAGAGCGCCGGCGCGGCCAGAAGACAGAGCGTTGGCGAAGGTCTGGAACCACGCGGCCATAAATAAAAAAAACCGACCGCGAAGAAACCAGTATAAACCGCCATATAGGCGGCGAGCAGCAGCAAAAGCGGCACGGCGATAAACCATGGCAGGCCGCCGTAGTGATCAAGGACAAAAACGACCCAGTAGAGCAGGAAAGAATAAGCCGCGAAGCCGCACAGCCAGCCATAAAAAAAGGCCCGCGCCCGGCCCGCCTCAACTTGCCTGGTAATGGCCAGCAGCAGCGGCAACAGCATGAAAAACGAAAGATAACTCATTTCGCCGCCGCCAGGTGAAGCCAGCCAGATCAGGACGGCGCTGACCTGGGTCAGGGCGCATGAGAAGAATACGCCGGACTTCACGCCACGATTCCCTCATCGCGGAGTCGGTCATCTTCGATACGAGCAACGCGCACGCTTTTGATGCGGCGGCGGGTGGCGTTTTTCACCTCAAACAGTAAATTGCCAACCCGCGCCGTGTCGCCGGTCCGGCCTAAGCGCCCCAAAAGATGAATCACCAGGCCCCCCACCGATTCGTAGGCGCCTTCCGGCAAAACGACGGAAAACGCCTCTTCCACCACCTCGTAACCGACATGCGCCGGCACGAGCAGGCTGCCATCTTCAAGATGCTCGACCGGCTCTTCTTTGTTGTCGTACTCGTCGTCAATTTCGCCAAAGATTTCCTCGATGATGTCTTCCATCGTCAAAAGGCCGCGCACGGCGCCAAACTCGTCGGTGACAATCGCCATATGCGCCTGTTTCTGCTGAAATTCCCGCAGCAGATCAACAATCGGCTTATTCTCACCAACAATATGCACCGGCAGGAGATGATCCGCGAGGTGAAAACCCTGGTCGCGCTGACGGGCGCAAATTTTTAACAGGTCTTTAACGTGAATCAGGCCGACGATCTGATCGAGGTTGCCGTGATAGACCGGCAGGCGCGTAAAGCCGCTGTCGATGACCCGGTCGATCAATTCATCAAAGGGAATGCTCAGCGGCACGCTGACAATATCGACGGCTGGGGTCATAATTTCGTCAGCCAGGGTATCGCGGAAGTCGAGGACGGAATTGATCATCTTCTCCTCAATGGCGCCGATGAGCCCTTTATCTTCTCCTTCTTCGAGAAGTTCCTGGATTTCGAGATCAAGCTCTTCTTTGGTTTCCGGCTTACCAAAGGGTACCAAGGCGGAGAGCCGCGCCAACAAGCTTTTGCGCTGTTCCGGTTCCGGGGGAGGGTCTTCCTTGTCGGGGTTCATGTTCCTTAATCAAAATGGTTGGATGGTTTCAGGAGGCAACGGTGAAGGGGATGGCGAAACATCGACGCAGCCATAGCAGAATCACCGAAAAAGCGGGAAATTTCAAGCCCTTTTCCCGTCCAGGCGCGCACAAGCCTCTTCGGCCATAACCCCTTGCGTCACCCGGATAAAGACCATATTGTTGTCGGCTCCGACTTATCGTTCCCACCGCCCGCTCTTCCGCACAACATCGAAAAAGGACAAAATGCTGCCAGAATACCCGGCCAGTGTGGCCATATCGCTTGATTTGCGCGCCTGCCTGCATCCCTTGTTTCAACAAGTGATCACTGGCATTTCCGAACATACTTTCGCCAACATTTATCTGTTTCGCGACGAACATAGCTACCGCCTGAGCCGATTGCCCAATAATTTACCAATTATTCTTGGTCAGGATGACGGCAGGCGATTTTTCATGTTGCCCTTTGGAATTCCGGAAAAAGAAATTTTAGACCGGCTTTTCCGCGATTATGAAAGGTTAAAATGCGCTCCACGGCAGCAGGCGGAAATCCTGGCACAACAAGGTTATATCATGGAAGAAGACCGGGATAATTTCGATTATCTGCACGCGCGGCAGGACCTGGCGACCTTGGCTGGCCGGCGCTTCCACAAAAAGAGAAACCGCGTTAAAGGCTTTGTCACCAGCTTTCAGTGCCAGGCCCAGCCGATCGACAATTCATGCCTGGCCGACGCCATGGCCGCCCTCGACCGCTGGCGCGATAACGCCGAGGCCGCCGAAGGCAGCGAGGAAACCGACAGCGCCGGTGATTATACCGAGGCCCGCGACGCCCTCGAACACCGCGAGATTCTTGGCCTGCGGGGCCGGGTGTATTTCATTGCCGGGCAACCGGTGGGTTACGCCATGGGCGAGGAATTGCCCGATCATAAAACCTTTGTCGTTCACTTTGAAAAGGCCGACATCGCCTATAACGGCCTGTATCAATTTATCAATCAGGATTTTGCCGCCGCCCTGCCGGACAATATCGCAACCATCAACCGCGAGCAGGATTTGGGCGTTCCCGGCCTGCGCCAGGCAAAGCTCAGCTACCATCCATCCGGCTTTATCGAAAAATTCACCGTAACCCCGGCAGCCTGATGTCCAGCCAAGGGGCTTTCCGACCACGATTGAAAATTGTATACTCCGCCACCCCGGCGAAACGGGGGACAACTCGGAAAAAAGTATTTTGCAAGGAGAAATCATGGTTTTGGAAACCGGAGTGGCGGTGTCGAAGCAGAAAATCAGTGACTTGAAGGTTCGTTTACTGGCGCTGAAGGAGCATCTTTGACCTCGATCACAAGAGAGATCAGCTTGAACGCCTGACCCAGCAGACCTTGGCGCCGGGCTTTTGGAACGACGCCGACAAGGCGCAGACAATACAGAAGCAACATGGCCAGTTGAAAGATACGGTCGATGGCTGGGAACAGCGCTGGGCCGAGGTTGAAGAGACGGAACTGCTCCTGGAATTGGCCAGTGAGGAGAAGGACAAAGAAACCGAAGTCGAGGTGGCGGAAAAGATTGTCACGCTCGACAACTCTTTGGCCGTCGCCGAACTTGAATGCATGTTCAGCGGCGAGCACGATGCGAATAACGCCATCCTGACCATCCACGCCGGGGCCGGCGGCACCGAAGCCCAGGATTGGGCGGAGATGCTCATGCGCATGTATCTGCGCTGGGCGGAAAGTAAAAGCTTCAAAAGCGAAATCCTCGATTACCTGGCTGGTGACGAAGCCGGCACCAAGAGCGTCACCATCCTCATACGAGGTCACTACGCCTATGGTTATATGAGGAGCGAACTTGGCATCCATCGGCTGGTGAGAATTTCACCGTTTGATGCCAGCGGTCGGCGGCATACTTCGTTCGTCTCGGTGATGGTCATCCCGGAGCTTGATGATACGATTACCGTCGATATCGATGAAAAAGATCTGCGTATCGACACCTATCGTTCGTCTGGCGCCGGTGGCCAGCACGTCAACAAGACCGATTCGGCGATCCGCATCACCCATCTGCCGACCGGCATCGTCGTCCAATGCCAGAACGAGCGCAGCCAGCACAGCAACAAGGCGATGGCCATGAAGATGCTGACGGCCAGGCTCTACGAATTGGAGCGGCAGAAACAAGCCGAGANNGGGCAGCCAGATCCGTTCCTATGTTTTGCAACCCTACCGGCTGATTAAAGATCATCGCACCGACCACGAAACCGGCAACGTCGAGGCGGTACTTGATGGCAACCTCGACCCCTTCATCAAGGATTATCTGCTCTGGAGAAAATGATGACTCAAATGCGTATCGCCCTATTGGCCGGTGGCGTTTCCGGTGAGCGGGAGGTTTCGTTGAAGGGAGCCGAGGCGGTAGCCGCCGCCTTAAACCCTGAAAAATTCGCCGTGCGCCGCTTTGACCCGGCCTGCGACCTGACGGCGTTAGCGGCGGCAAAGGATGAAATCGACTTTGCTTTCATCATTCTGCATGGCGTCGGCGGTGAGGACGGCACGGTGCAGGGAATGCTCGATCTTTTCGACATTCCCTATCAGGGTTCCGGCGTTCTCGGCAGCGCCGTCGCCATGGATAAAGACCTGGCTAAAGAATTGTATAAAAACGCCGGCCTGCCGGTGGCCGATTGGCTAACGGTTCATCCCGGCGAGACGGTTGATGCCGATGGCGTCATTAAAAGACTGGGATTGCCGGTCGTGGTCAAACCGGTGCGTGAGGGATCGAGCCTCGGCATGTCGATAGCCCATGACGCGGCGGCGCTGTTGGCTGGCATTGAC
>DOMU01000197.1 GCA_003509305.1 Desulfobulbaceae bacterium
GGCTCGCTCTGCGAAAATAACGACAAATTCGCTATTCAGCGGCAATTGCCAAAGGTGGCCGATGGCGATCTGTTGGTTATCCACGACACCGGCGCGCATGGCCAGGCCATGGGCTTCAACTACAACGGCAAGCTGCGCCCGAAAGAATTGCTGCTGCGCCAAGACGGCAGCGTGGAACTCATCCGACGGGCGGAAACAGTGGCTGACTATTTTTCCACCTTAAATTTTGAAGAAACTATTCTGATCATCTAATAATGACTTGCTATTTCCATTTAATTGAGCCAATGTTCAGGCAAGGTATGTCGTTGTATCAAAACTCAATCAACGAGGGAAAATGATGAAAACAACGAAAATGATTGTCTATGCCTGTGCTTTAGTCGCCCTGTCCATAACCAGCACAACCACCACCTATGCCGCCACCCACAGCGGACAAGCTGTGAAAGAAGCCAAGGAGTCCGTCTCCGCTTTGGGTAAGGCCGCTTCTCATGGTAGTGCCAGTGCTGGTCATGCCATCATCAGTGCCGGCCAAGCAACCTCAGCAGCGGCAGCCATTCCTTTCGCTGTTGTTGGTTCAGCCGCGGCTTCAGCCGGAGCCGTGAGTTCCAAGGTGGCGGAAGGATTGGCGAAAGCGGCAACGGCTCCTGCCAATGCTCCTCTTGAAATTACTGACGAAACCATTACCGTCGGCCCGCCGCCGGATAAAGCCCTGGCACCTCAAAACACCCCGTAAGGGGTTATGATTTGGCGTTAAAGAATGACTTTTCATTCAATTCGCCTTGTATGTAGTAACTAGTTTTATTTTATTGGCAACATACATGGGAGACGTGGAAAAAGAGGCAATTAAAGGGATAGACTGCCCTCGAAAATTACCTCTTCTCTTTTTGATTGATAAATCGAATAAAACAGTCGGAGGATCACGCATGAAATGCGTCAAAATCGTATTCTTCACTCTAGCAATATTTTTCCTTGTTATGTCGGCGAATGCGGCTTTTTGCGGCAGTAGTCAGTCTGGAGGGGATATACATTTCAAGCCCGAAGAAATCATAAAATTCGCTAAAAAGGTCGAAAAAACCATGGCGCAAGAAGGCGCCCGCGTCGCCATCTTGGCACGAGTCGGACAACCCAGAAATAAATTGCCGGAAGGGATACTATTTACTCATGTCGCTTTCGCCGTCTATTCCCAGATCACGACGGCGGATGGCAGGATGCTTCCAGGTTATGCGATATACAATTTATATCAGAGAGCGGACGAACCTAACATCAGCGATCTGATTGTCGATTACCCCGTTGATTTTTTTGCTGCCGTCCCACTCTTGGAAGCTGGTATCGTCATCCCTTCTCCGGAATTACAAGACAGACTGTTGGCAATATTAACCTCGCCGACCTACAAAGAGTTGCATAATCCTCATTATTCGACCATAGCTAATCCTTTTACCCTCAACTTCCAAAATTGCACAGAGCATACTTTGGACGTGATAATGGCCGCGATTTACCAAACAAACGACATCAAGGTGATTAAAACCAACGAAAAGGCATATTTTCAGCCTCAACCGGTGAACGTAGGGAGGTTAAAACTCTTTTTCGGCTCCATGTTTTCCTCCGATATAGCGACATCCGATCATTCGGACGATCCGGTAACGGCGACATTCACCACTATCAGTCGTTTTCTGAACAAATATGACACGACGTCGAAAACTATTATCGTCAAGCCCGACCCTTCCTAAACCCCATTCAATCGATAACCAAACATTGATGGATATACTGTGAATCGCAGGGGCACGGGTCATCCCCATGTCCCTGTTTCTCATTTACATTTCCGTCTAAACATAGCTCTATCCCAAGTTTATCGTTTCGTAGACAAACTTTTGGCCTTTGCTCAATTTCACATTCAGCCCATATGAGGAATTTCTTTCATTTTTCCCTGATCTTCGCTTTTTTTTGTGGCTCGTTTCCCTTCACCGTATTGGGCCACGCTGATGGCCAGAGTAACGCTATCGCCGCCGAGATTGAAAGCCTGAACTTTCCCTTTATCGAAAGTCGTGACCTGCAACCGGTTCTCGTGCCCGGCAAAGAAGTACTGCGTAAGCTGTACCGTCAGGTGCAATTCGAGCCACTATGGCTCAAGAGACCGGAAAAGGCTCGGCTCTTGGCTACCGCCCTTCAACATTCCGGCAAACATGGCCTCAACCCTGATGATTATTTCTTGCGTGAACTGCGGTCTTTGTCACGTCAGCACGATACAAAAAGCTTGGCCAGGCTTGATGTTCTTTTAACCAGCGCCTTGCTGCGCTACAGCTTCGACTTGTCCTGCGGCCATATTGCCCTGTTCCGCGCCGACATGGCCACCTTCAAGGAAATCGGCGACTTCGATTTCGAGCCGCTCACCCTTTTAAAAACTATCTACAACAGCGACAATTTTGATCAGGCTTTTGACAGCCTGGCGCCGCAGCATAAATTTTACCGGGATTTACAAAAACGCTATGGCGAAATTTCGCAAAACAAAAAGCAGCGGGCTTTGACCGAAAAGATTGCTGTCAATATGGCGCGCTGGCGCTGGTACCCGCATACCCTTGGCGACCGTTTTGTCATCGTCAACACACCGGGCCAGCGGCTGACCGCCTGGAAGGGCAACCAGCAAGTTCTTGATATGGCGGTTATTGTTGGCAGAAAAGAAGATCCGACACCGCTGACCACCGGCTATTTGCGCTGGCTGGAATTTCATCCTTCCTGGGCTATTCCCCCCGACATCGCCGTTAAAGAGCAGTTACCGAAACTGCGGAAAAATCCCAATCATCTGGCCGAGAAAAAGGTGCGCCTGTTTTCTTCATGGGACGCCGACGCCAACGAATTGAATCCGAAGCGTATCAATTGGCAAAAAGTGACGCCGGAACAGATGGCGAAATACCAATTACGGCAAGATCCAGGCCCGATCAATGCCCTTGGCCGTATCAAATTCATGTTTCCCAATCCTTGGTCGGTGTATCTTCATGACACGCCGGGCAAGGGTTTGTTCAAAAAGAGAGAGCGCGGCCTCAGCCATGGTTGCGTCCGTGTTGCCAACCCGGCTGACCTGGCGCTATTTCTTTTGAATGGTCAGGATGCCGACAGCACGAAAGCGGGAATCCAGGCGCGCTTGAATGGTAAAACACCGGAGACCATGACCCTGAAACAGCCGGTACCAATCTATCTTACCTATCAAACTGTGTGGATTGACAACCAAGAAAAAATCCGTCAGGTTTCTGACTTGTACGGCCAGGATTCACGCATTCTCGCGGTCATGAAAAAATGATTGATATTGATAAGTATTTGGAAAAAATCGCTGCCTTTGTCGCCGATAAAAAAACGCCAATCGTCGATCTGATTGCGGTGCAGACGAAAGATCCGTTCAAGGTGCTGGTAGCAACAATCATGTCGGCCCGCACCAAAGATGAAGTTACGGCGGCGGCCAGCGCCCGGTTGTTCGCCAAAGCTGAAACACCAGCCGAACTGGACCGGCTGGCCGAAGAAGAAATCGCCACACTGATCAAACCGGTTGGATTTTTTCACAGCAAGGCCAAATATCTGAGGGAATTACCGACGGCTTTAAGTAAATTCGGCGGGCAGGTTCCGGCGGAAATTGACGAACTTGTCACCCTGCCAGGCGTTGGCCGTAAGACCGCCAATCTGGTGCGGGCGGTGGCCTTTGACCTGCCGGCCATCTGTGTCGATACCCATGTCCACCGCATCATGAATATCTGGGGCTATGTGACGACGAAAACGCCGTTAGAAACGGAAATGGCGCTGCGTAAAATTCTGCCGCCGCGCCACTGGCTGACTGTTAACGGCCTTTTAGTCGCCTTCGGTCAATCGTTATGCAAGCCAGTGTCACCGCATTGCGATGAATGCCCACTCACCGATTGCCCGAAAATTGGCGTGCGGCCCCGAAAAAAACCGACCGAAAAAAGAAGCGCAATGCTGACAACGTCCAATACCCTGAAATTCGTCTCGTGGAATGTCAACGGTATCCGCGCCGTCGAAAAGAAAGGTTTTGTCGATATTGTTAAAGCCTTTGATGCCGATATTTTCGCGGTACAAGAAACCAAAGCCCAAGCCGATCAGCTTTCCGAAGAACTGAAAAATATTGCCGGTTATCGCTCATTCTGGCACAGCGCCGAACGCAAAGGCTACAGCGGTGTAGGAATCTACAGCAAGATGCCGCCGCTTTCAGCGCGCGAAGGTATCGGCATCGCTGAATTTGACAGCGAAGGCCGGGTGCTGACCTTGGAATTCGCCGATTTTTACGTTTCTTCGATCTATTTCCCGAACAGCGCCGAAGAGTTGAAACGCCTTGATTTCAAACTTCGTTTTGATGAGGCCTTACAGGAATTCGCCCTTGGCCTGGCCGAAAAAAAGCCGGTGGCGCTCTGCGGCGATTTCAACGTCGCCCACAAGCCGATCGACCTGACTTATCCGGAAAAGAACCGCAAGTTCGCTGGCTACACGCCGGAGGAATGCGCCTGGATGGACCGGTTCCTTGCCGCCGGATTCGTCGATACCTTCCGCCTCTTCAACCAGGAAAGCGGTCAATATACCTGGTGGAGTTTCCGCTCGAATGCCCGCGCCAAGAATATCGGCTGGCGCATCGACTACTTCTGCGTTGATGCCAAGAGCCGCGACCGCGTGCAGATGGCGTCCATTCATCCGGAAATTATCGGTTCCGACCACTGTCCGGTCAGCATCGAGTTCCGGCCAGGCAAGTAAAGGAATGGGCATTTCCGAGCAGATTACCAGCATCCATCATATTAAAGAATCCCATGATTAAAGCCATCACCGATACCATCTACAAAATAGACGTGCCGCTACCGGACACGCCACTGAAATCCCTGAATGCCTATTGTATCAAAGGGCAGGATCGCCACCTGCTCATTGACACCGGCTTTAACCACCCTCAATGCTTCGAGGCCCTGACCGCCGCCTTGGACGAGCTGGGCATCGAGCGCCGCCGTCTGGATATTCTTGTCACCCACATGCACGCCGACCATTCCGGCCTGGCTCCCCGGCTGGCGAAGGAGGCGAGTGGCACCGTTTGGTGCAGCGTCGGCGATGGCGAGGGCATCAACAATTTCGCGGGGGTAATTGATGAAGAAGCCCGCACCTACTTCGCCAACCGTATGGTGCCACATGGCTTTTCCCGGCAGCAGTTCAAAGAACTTATAGTCAGCAACCCGGCGATAAAATACGCGTCGCCCCATCTATCGTTCATGCCGGTAAAAGATGGCGATGAACTGCGTTATGGCGGTTATGTTCTGCGCGTCATCAAAACGCCAGGGCATACTCCTGACCATATCACGCTCTATGATGCCGAGCGCAAACTGTTCTTCGCCGGCGATCATATTCTTGGCAGCATCACGCCAAATATTACGCGCTGGCCGGGCGTGCGCGATTCTTTGGGTAACTACCTGAACAGCCTGGCTAAAATATCCCGCCTCGATATTGCCCTGGCCTTGCCGGGGCATCGGGCGCAAATCGAAAATACTCAAGAGCGGATTCAGCAAATCGAGGCTCACCATGCCCGAAGGTTGGCCGAAGTTCAGCGGATTCTCGCCGACGGGCCAGCCAATGCCTACACGGTGGCTTCGCGCATGATCTGGGAAATGCGCTACCCCTCATGGGAAGACTTTCCCATGCCGCAAAAATGGTTTGCCACCGGTGAAGCCCTGGCGCACCTCGACCGCTTGGTGGTCATGGGTGAAGCGGAAGAACAAACACGAGACGGCGGCGCGGTGGTGTTTGCCCGTAAATAGAAGCGCTTATTTCCGCAGCAAAAGGCAGGTGTTGACGCCGCCAAAGGCAAAGTTCTGGATGGCGGCGACATCAATGTTTTGCTCCATAACTTCTTTGGCATAGCGCAGGTTGGCGCAGCGGGGATCGGTCTCTTCCAAGTTCAAAATCGGGGCGATGAAACCCTTTTCCATCATGTACAGGGTCATGATGGTTTCGATGACGCCGCAGGCTCCCATACAGTGGCCGGTATAACTTTTCAAAGCCGTTACCACCGGCCCGCCGCCATAGACCGTCTCTATCGCCAGCGATTCGATAATGTCGCCCATCTTGGTGGCGGTAGCGTGGGCGCTGATCAGATCGACCTGTTCCGGCGCCAATTGCGCGTCGGCCAAAGCCAATTGCAGGGTGGCGGTGATGCCATTTTGATTGGGCAGAATCAGATCGCCGCCGTTGTTGTTGCAGGCAAAACCGATGATTTCACCAAGAATCGGCGCGCCACGGCGCTTGGCCGATTCATATTCTTCAAGCAGCACGGCGCCACCGCCCTCACCGACCACCAGCCCGTCGCGGGCGCGGTCGAAAGGACGCGGCGTCTGTTCCGNNGCAGGCGAGCAGATTGTCGAATACCGCCACCGTCGTTGTATCGTACTCGTCGGCGCCGCCGCAGAGCATGGCATCCTGCATCCCGTATTTGATGGTTTCATAACCAAAACCGATGGCCTGGGCGCTGGTCGTGCAGGCGGTTGATGAGGCGATGACGCGTCCGGTGATACCGAACATCCTCGTGATATTAACGGCGGTGGTATGCACCATCGAGCGCAGATAATCGACGGCGCCGATACCCTGGAAGCCTTCGTCGAGGTTGTGAAAAAAAATTTTGTAAATATCGCGCTGTACGCCTGGGCTGCCATGGGTCGAGCCAAAGGCGACGCCCAAACGCCCGGAGGTGATAAATTCCTGGCTCAGGCCGGAAGCGCCGAGCACGTCTTTCGCCACCTGGCAGGCATAGTAAGCCACCGGCCCCATGGTTTTTTTATCCGAGCGTGTGAATTGATAATCGATCGGATAATCGACGGTGCCGAATACCTGGCAGGCAATGCGCGAGGTGAGCAAGCCGTCGTCACACAAAGGTTTGACACCGGATTTGCCGCTGAGCAGGCTGTGGCAAATATCATTTTTGCCGTAACCAATCGGGCTGATCGCCTGGGCGGCGGTGATAACAACGCGGCGGTTCCGCGGGCGGCTCATACTGTCCTGCCGTTCTGGATTTTTTCCAGATAGTTGAGAATGTCGTCGACGGTGCGAATTTCCATAGCCGCTTCCTTTTCGGCGCGGGTCAGGGAAAAACCGAGCATCTTTTCGATTTTCGCCAGCAACTCGATGGCGTCGATGCTGTCAAAACCATGGGCATCGTGAAGGTTGTCATCAAGCTTCACCTCCTTAAATTCAAAGTCCTCGGCCAGGATGGTGAGGATATGTCCTTTCAGTTCATCGCGTGTCAGCATAATTACTAATCCATAGCTTCATTGCTGGACATGCAACCATATCCTTGTCATTTCGGGCACCATGAGAAATGACAATATGGTGGATTATGTCCGTTGATCAATAAGAATAATGTCCGCGTTATACAGGCAAGTTAACGCGCATCATCCGTGTTCATAAATCGTCACTCCGGTTGTGCTGATTTGATCGGCGAGCGGAGAATCTTCCGGCACAGAATATATCGTATATATCGGCGTTTTTCTCCAAAGTTCTCCATACATCATAAGCGAATCCGTAGAATTCACTCGCCATGCGCGGCATCACCGGCGCAGGAACCAAAGTACCGCCTTTTTTATGTTGTTTTCTTTAAATATCGGAATCGCGATTTTTTTAATTTCATCAAGCGCGTACACGCCTGGCTGAGCCGTTTTCGGCTTTCGCACCATGCCATCTGATATGCTTTCCGGTCAAATATCATCAAATATGGTCATTGTCCACTTTTTCGCTCACCGTCTTTCTCAATAACGAAATTGAGACGGCGACGGCGGCGGTCAGCCTCGACGAGACGAACCGTGAGCGTATCGCCGATGACAAGAATCTTATGTGAAAGTTCGCCAGTCAACCGCTGTTTTTCCCGGTCATAAAAGTAATATTCGTCAAGCGTGTCAAGGGCCACGGCGCCAGCCACCGGCGGCTCGGCGATGTCGATAAAAATCAGCGTCGGACTGAAACCGGAGATGCTGGCGGCAAAGGTTTCTCCGAGGCGGTCAGCCATGAAAATCACCCGCAGTCGGTCGTTCATTTCGCGGCTGGCGGTAATAGCCAGCCGTTCGCGTGATGACAGCCAATCGCCCTCTTCGCTGAGATGTTGCGGGTTGATTTCTTTGTTTTCACCATCAAACAGCCGCGCCAGCACCCGGTGCGCCAGCAGATCGGGATAGCGGCGGATCGGCGAGGTGAAATGGCAGTAGCGGGCGGCGGCCAGGGCAAAATGGCCGAGATTCTCCGGAGCATAGCGGGCCTGGCGCAGCGTCCGCAGCACCAGATTTTCGATCACATATTCCTTCTCCGTGCCTTTGGCCTGGCATAATATCGCACGAAACCAGGCCGGGCTTGGCGTCGGTGGTGGCGGGTTCAGTCCCAGCGAGCGAGCCAGTTGATAGAAATTTTCTGTCTTTTCCTGGTCCGGGACTTCATGGATGCGATACAAGAAAGCCTGGCCCCGCGCGGTGAGTTCTTCGGCGACAGCCATATTGGCCGCCAGCATACATTCTTCAATCAACTGATGCGCCGGACCCGCCTGACGCCCGGCAAGTGATACCACGTGTCCCGCCGTATCGAGTGTGAAAACCGGCTCGGCCATGGTCAGATTGATAGCGCCTTTTTCTTCGCGCCGCCCTCGCAAAAGCGTGGCGAGCTTGGCGGCAAGAGCAATGGTCTGCCGCCATTTTTCCGTCTCTTTACTCTGGCTGGACAGAACCGCCGCCGCTTCGGCATAAGTGCAGCGCCTGCCGCTTGTAATCAGCGACCGGCAAAACGATTTGCCCAGCAACTCGCCAGTGACGGAAAAATCGAGAACCATCGTCAGACAGAAACGCGGCGCACCCGGCCTGAGGCTGCACAGATCGTTGGATAAACGTTCAGGCAGCATCGGGATAACCAGGCCAGGAAAATAGATTGAGGTGCCACGCTTCCGCGCTTCGGCGTCGAGGGCGCCGCCCGACCGCACATAGTGTCCGACATCGGCGATTGACACATAGAGGCGAAAGCCTTCACCGCGACGTTCGACGGCGATGGCGTCGTCGAAATCCCTGGCATCATCACCGTCGATGGTGATATGAAAGATCTGGCGCAGGTCGGCGCGATTCGGCGGACATTCCGCGGCATTGCCAGGTTCAGGCATGGCGGCGGCCTCGGCAATGGCGGCCTGAGGAAATTCGACGGGCAATTCATGGGCAAGGACGACAAGGCGCGCCTGCACCAAAGCACTGTCGGGATCGCCAAGGACTTCCTGCAAAAGCACACTAACCTGGCTTGGCGATGAACCGGTCGGCGGCGGGAGCAACCGGGCCAGCACCATCCGGCCATTTGCCTCCGGGCCGATTGGTTGATCCGCCGTTAGCGGCAAGATTTCTGGATAACAGCCATCTTCTGGCAAAAAGATGGCCCGGCTGCCCGAATGCCGTTTTTCCAAACGGCAGATGCCAGCCAGCTCCGTCCGTCGCCGGGCAATGACGCCGATAATTTCTCCTTCGCCGCCTTTATTCAGGACGAACAAAACCGTATCGCCGTGCCAGGCACCCGCCGTTTTGCGGGCCGGGATAAAAATATCTTCCGTCCGTCCCTTCACCTTGACAAAGCCGAAGCCCTTATCGGCGCGGGAAAAATCGCCGGCCCAAAACTTCCCGCCGGTCAGACGGCAGCGATTGCGGCCATACCGTTCGATGAAACCGAGATGAAGCAAGCGGTCGACCGCCTCTTCACCAGTTTTACCGGCATGATGGGCAATATCCCTGGCCAAAGCCGACTTACCGTGACTGTACAGCCACAGCAGTATGGCGCGGTCAGCCGCGCTGAAACCGGTGTCGGCGGAACGGGCATTTTTTTCGGCATTCCGGTTTGGCCAGCCGCGCCCACGTCGGCGTTTTTTCGTAAACATAGTTTCCCGCTTGTTAAAAAAATGTAAAATACAGTATACTATAAGCTTGCATTTTTTTCAGGAAGCAGTCGCCTTTTCCTAGCCTAAAGAAAATTCAGGAGGGCGGCATAGCTGTACAGGAGGAACGCCATGCAGAAAAAGCAGATTCCCTTTGATACCGCCGCCTACCGCGAACAAATGGCACCTATCCTGGCCGGCCATGCCAAGACGGAAATCTTCTGGGACGCCCTCGAATTTGCCGAGCGGGCGCATCATGGCCAATGGCGCAAGGCCGGTGACGCCTATATTCTCCATCCCTGTTCGGTGGCCAGAATTCTCGCGGAAGAGATGGGGATTGTCAACCCGGAGATCATGGCGGCGGGTCTTTTGCACGACACCATTGAGGATGTGCCGGGAGTGACCCGAGAGGTGATTGAGAGGCGCTTCGGCGCTTATACGCGGCAGATTGTCGAAGGCTGCACAAAAGTCACGCAGGATTCAGCCGATCGCCATCAGAGTGCCCACCTGAACCACCTCAGACTATTCTCCGGCGCCGCGCTGCACCCGGAAGTTATGCTAGTTAAACTGGCCGACCGGCTGCACAACATGCGCACCCTCAATGCCCTACCGAAAAAGAAGCGGCAGCGGGTCGCCGACGAAACCCTGAACATCTACGCGCCACTGTCGTCCCTGTTCGGTTTTTTCGTCATCAAACGCGAAATGTACAATCTGGCCATCAGTTTCCGCTATAAGAAGCGCAGCGACCAGATCAACGCCCATATCAAAGAATTGCGCAACAACCCGATCGCCAACACCCTGGTCGAAACTCTGCGGCAAAAAATGCGGGTGGCCCGCCTCGATTGCGAGGTCAATCTCCGCGTCAAAGAGCTGTCGGCCTACTACGACAGCCGCAACCACATACTGCGTGACCGTATTGAATTTCCGATCGAAATTCATCTTGTCATCAACGGTGCCGATACCGACGGCTGTTACCGCGCCTTGGGCATTTTACATGCCACCTGCCAGCCCCTGCCGCGCACCATCCGTGATTTCATCGCCAACCCGAAAAATCTTACCGGTTACCGCAGCCTGCACAGCCGGGCCGTGGTCGGCGGCTTGCAACTGCTTTTTAAAATCAGAACCAAAGAGATGATCCATTTCGCCCAGCGCGGCAACTGGCAGAACTGGATCTCAAAAGATGGTTCGCTGAAGCTGGAATTTATGAAAGAATTCCAGGAATTTTTCAATGCCTTGAGTGCCACCGATGCCCCAGGCATCCAGAACGTCATCGCCGCCAGCGAATCGAAGGAAATCTATACCTACACGCCGCGTGGCGATGTCATCCGTCTGCCCTCGAATGCGACGGTGCTCGACTTCGCCTTTCAGGTGCATTCACAGCTTGGCCGGGCCTGCCAGAATGGCCTGATCCGCAATAAGATTTATCCGATCGACCATGTGCTGCATGACGGCGATATTGTCAAAATTATCCGCGCCGACCAGCCGGTTCAGTTTCCGCAGGAGACGCTGGGCTGGCTGCGGACCGCTCGGGCGCGAGCCGAGCTGGCCGAAGATTTCCGCATCCGTCGCCGCAAGGTAACGAAAGAAATTGGTTATACCATGCTGCGCCAGGAGCTGCGCCGCTACGGTTTTTCTCCCGACGTGCTCGAAGGTGACAGCCGCGAGGCCCTGTTGCGCGCTTTTGATCTGCCCGATTTCGACGAAATGTGTGGCCGCATCGGCGAAGGCAGGATGCGTCTTATCACTATCATGGAGCGCATAAAAAACGATTTTTATGGGGGCGTCGCGCCGCTGGTGCCACCGGTCGGTATCTTCAATACGGTGAAACTCTCGACTCTTGACCCGGTTTGCGTCAAACTGTCAGCCTGCTGCAAACCCGATCCCACCAGCCACAACAACTTTGCCCTTTTGACCGAGCGTGGTATCTCCGTGCATCATAAACAGTGCCAGCAACTGCAAAAGATTGCCTTTCATCGCGACGATGCCGTCGATATTTCCTGGAAGCTGAAAGAAACCCAGGTGGAAAAGATGCAGGAACTCCGTTTTCACGGCCTCACCCGCCTGGAAATTCTGGCTTTGGTGACCCATGCGCCGGAACAGTTGCGGCTCTATGCCCTGGAAGCGGCGAACGGCGAGGAGGATACCCGCAAATGGCGGCTGCTCTTCAAAGCCTCCGACCTGCTGGCGCTGCAAAGGGTATTGCGCTATTTCCGCAGGTCTGTGGATTCATTTGATTTTTTCATAAAATGTTGATTCTTCATTCCCCTGAGACCGATTCCTTTTGCAAAAGCCGCCGGTAATTTTCATGGTAATTACCGAGAATACCGGCAAGAAGCATTGGTAAATCCCCCGGTTGCCGCGAACTCCTGAGAAGCTGGGTAAGGATTTTCTCGAGGTTCAGCCGCTCCCCCATGAAGATATTACGCAGAATCAAAGAAACAAGGCGCGTGATTGTCGTCAGGTTGGAAATACGCGATTGCAGGTGATGGTCGCGGTCGAAGGCGGTCGAGGCAAAAATTTCGACCGGATGACCGTTAATCTCACTGACTGAGACATACCAGGCGTTATTGTCGCGGTCGCGGGTGCGGTAACGGACGGCATCAAGCACGTCAGGCAGCTCGCTTGGTTCATCGCCGGGCTGCGCCGCATCGGCGTCTTCCCGTTGACGGCACAGACGCAGCGCCGTCAACAACTCCTGACATTCTGGGCAGAAAATCGCGCCCGCTTCCACCGGCTTGTCGCAAACCGTGCAATTGGTCTCTTCTCGTCTATTTGTTTCCATCGTGCCATGCTCCATCGGGGACAGTGGAAACCACCCATTCGCGCAGATGCCGCGAAAACAGCGCGCCGCCTATCTCCCGCGCCCCAAAACGCAGAAGATGGGCGGTGGTGGTCTGACAATCTATGAGTTGGATGCCCAGCGCCATGGCTCGTTGTGCCAGGGCGACGAAGGCGATTTTTGAGGCGTCGTTTTCCAGGCTGAACATCGATTCGCCAAAAAACACCCGGTCGAGCCGCAGACCGTACAAACCGCCAACCAGGCGCCCGTCTCGCCAGCATTCGACGCTGTGGGCATAGCCGAGACGGTGCATACGGATGTAGGCGCGGCGCATTGCCTCGGTAATCCAGGTTTCCCGCCCGGCCTGAAGGCGGCTGGCCGCGCACTGGCCAATCACTTCGGCAAAAGCGGTATCGAAACGTACCTGAAACGGTGAGCGCCGTAAAGTTCGGTGCAGGCGGCGGGCGATATGCAGTTCTTTTAGATACAGCACAAGACGAGGTGCAATGAACCACCAGAGGATCGGTTCGCCCTCGTTGTACCACGGGAAAATTCCCTCACGGTAGGCGGCAACCAGACGGTCCGGACGCAGGTCGCCGCCGACGGCGAGTAAACCGCTCGGTTCCGCCCACTCCACCGGCGGAAAACGGAGGCCGCGCGTTAATCGGTAAACAGGCATAATTGTACAGAAAAAGTGGTAAAGAAAACATCATAGCGCTTGATGTTTAGGAAACGGAGACGGATAAATTACTACTCTATTCTTTCCCCCTCCATTATACTCTTTTGGCTATTGATTGACAGCGGCGGTGGAAGGCGGCTGCCGTAACCGCGAGCCCGATGCCATCGGGCAAATTGTATGGCAGTACCTTCTTTATGATCAAGTTGCGGTGCGCTTACGACTTTGGCCATGAATAAACATGAACAGCAGAGAGGAACAAAGCAAGGCAAACGCCTACCGGCTATTTGATAGCGGCGAGATACGCCGCGTCGAAATCGGCACGGTGAAAGGTTTACAGCAAATACACCAATACCTGTTTGATGGGCTGTATGACTTTGCCGGCCAGATACGCCACCAGAATATATCGAAAGGTAATTTTCGTTTCGCCAGCAGCCTGTACCTGAGAGAAAGTCTCGTAAAAATTGAGCAAATGCCCGAGACCACCTTTGAGGAAATTGTGGCCAAGTATGTTGAGATGAATGTCGCCCATCCTTTCATGGAAGGCAATGGGCGTAGCGGGCGCATTTGGCTTGACCTCATCTTGAAAAAGAATCTGAAAAAATGTGTGGACTGGAGTCTTATTAACAAGCGTGCCTACCTTTCAGCCATGGAGCGCAGTCCGGTGAATGACTTGGAACTCCGCGAGCTGTTACGCCCGTCTTTGACCGATGAAATTGACAGCCGCGAAACCTTCATGAAAGGTATTGACCAGTCGTATTACTATGAGACGGATGAGTTCAGAGATTGAATAATTCGATTTCTATTTCGATTTTTTCTCCTGACTCTTCCGGCGGCATTTGACCAATCCCCCTCTCAGAGTGGGATGCCGGGATCAGCCACCGTTTAAGATCGTTTCGACGGTCTTGCCACCGGCTTCGCTGTGGAAGATGGCGTTGAAGAGTGGCGCGGCCAAAGCGGCTTCCCGCTCATCAAGTAGGAAACCGGGCAGCGGCTCGGCAACGAGCAGCCGGTTCCGCGCCGCCGTGATTTTTTCGGGCGCGACGAAATAGGCGATTTTTTCATATCCAGGCCGTGTCACCAACGCCAGCAGAATATCGGCCATATTACCCCAATATTGCCGTTGTCCGAGATGCTCAATGAGCTGGCAGATGGCGCTGACAACGCCAGTATAGGCCGCGGGCATTACCGCCGCGCCATCCAGCCGACAGCGTTGGCTCGAAACAAACAAACGGCAGGCAAAGGGCCGGACCGTATAAATCCGGCATAAATCATCGGCAAGAACAGGGCAGGGGGCCTGATTGGCCGGCCACTCAGGTTCTATCTCTTGTCCGGCCAGGCAGGCGGCGGCGAATTGGTTGGTAGTCACCGGTGGCGGTGCGGTTTCAACGGTGCTGTTCAATGCTTCTCCAAGCCATTTTTCCAACCCCTGTCGCAGCGCATAACGCAAAATTTCTTCTCCCTCGACGGTGGTCATCGTCACGTTCCGGGTGCAGCAGGTTCGACAGGACGGACGGCAGACGACGGCGAATTGCCGCGCCCATTCATCGTACCGGTCATAAATGATGTTAAGGATGGCGGCCTTTTGCATGGACGATTTTCGCTTTATTCCAGCATCTTCCGGCAAGCGTCGAGGGTCTCCGGACTGTCCACCTGTAAAACCATCACTTTGCCGCCTTTGGACAGCAGTTTTTTCATCATCCCCTTCAGTACTGTTTTCGGCCCCACTTCGATGAAGGTGTCAACGCCTGAGGCCAGCATCGCCCCAACACTTTCTTGCCAGCGTACCATTGAGATAATCTGCCGCCCCATAATGGCGCGGATGGCCTGAGGGTCTTCTTCGCTGGCGGCGGTGACGTTCAGATAGACTGGTGTGTTGGGTTTGTTGAAGATGACGGCGGACAAGGCCTCGGCGAATTCCGGCACGGCGCCGGCCAGAAGCGGGCTATGGTTGGCGCAACTGACGTTTAAGACAATCACCTTGCCGCCAGCCTCGGCAATTCCCCCGCCCACGGCGTCAAGGGCGGTGAACGTGCCTGAGATGACAATCTGCTCGGCGGTATTGTGGTTGGCGGCGCAGACAAGCCCATCGCCTTTATAGGCCGCGATAATTTCCTGGATTTTTTCCAGTGGCAGACCCAATACCGCCCGCATTCCACCGGGATTGGCACGGCCTTCCCGCTCCATCAACTGGCCGCGGACGGTTACCAGTTTCAGAGCGTCGGCGGGCGTTAAAACACCCGCCGCGCACAGGGCGCTGTATTCGCCTAAACTGTGCCCGGCAAAACAGTGGATATCCGCCACTGGCAGGAAGCGCCCGGCCATTTCCCAGCAAATGAGATTAGTCGCGGTGATTGCCGGTTGCAGGACGGCGTTTTCCGTCAGTTTTTCCATCGGGCCATCGGCAATAAGGCGAGCCAGGGGCTGGCCGGAAATTTCTTCAGCCTCTCGCAGCAGAGCGGCGCAGGCCGCGTCTTGCTCGGCGAAAGCCATGCCCATGCCCAGATACTGAGAACCCTGTCCGGGAAACATCACGGCGATTTTCATATTTTTTCCTCTTTCGGTTGCCGATCGATCAACATGGCCGCGACAATGTATAAAAAAGCGCCGACACAGATGCAGGAATCGGCGACATTAAAAGCCGGCCAGTGGTAGGAGCCAAGCAGCACGTCGAGAAAATCGACAACGGCGCCGAAGCGCAACCGGTCGATGAGATTGCCGACGGCGCCGCCGACGATTAAGGCCATGGCGACGGTTAAAAGCCGTTTATCCCGCGCCCATAGCCACCATCCTAACGTGAAGCCGATAACGGCAAGCAGGGCGACGACGACGAAAAACCAGTGGCCCCAGGCGCCACTGCCCGCGAGAAAACTGAAAGCGGCGCCGGTATTGGTGACATAGACCAGATTGAAAAAACCGTCGATGACGGGCCGCGATTCATACGGCGCAAAAGAGAGCATAATCAGCGCCTTCGTGGCCTGGTCGGCGGCGATAACAAATAAAATGACAAGAGGATAGAGCATCTTATTTTCCCGGCACATCCCCGGAAGCCAGCACGGCGCGGCAGCGGGCGCACAACGTCGGATGGACCGTATCCTGACTGACCGATTCGCTGCGTGTCCAGCAACGTTCGCATTTTTCCCCAGCGGCTGGACGCACGGCGATAGCCAGCTCCGGAATTTCATCGCTGACGAAAACATGGCCGTCGGAAAGTGCCTCAACCAAAGTCAGGCCGGAGACGATGGCCAGTTCACGCAGGCTGGCCGTTTCCTGGCTGATGAATTCCGCCAGATCACCCGAGGCTTTGATATCGACCTGGGCTTCGAGCGGGTGACCAATTACCTTGTCGCGGCGGGCGATTTCGAGCGCCTTGGTGATCTCGCCGCGCACGCGCAGAAGCTTACGGAATCGCTCCTCATGGGCGTTATCGAGCGTCGGCCCGGCTTCAGGAAATTCAGTGAAGAAAATACCCCCTTCGAGAGCGGCGTCGGCGCCGCGCTTATGCAGGCTGTCCCAGGCCTCACTGGCGGTAAAAGGCAGAATCGGGCTGATCAGTCTCAACAGGCCACTGGCGATGGCATAAAGCGCCGTCTGGGCCGAACGGCGGGCGATGGAGCGTCTGCCGTCGGCATAAAGCCGGTCTTTGATGATGTCGAGGTAGAGGGCGCTCATCGTCGTGCCGCAGAAATAATTGAGCGCCTGATAGATGCCATGAAACTCATAGTTGCTGTAATCCGCCACCATCTTTTGCCGCAGCTCCTCGAAACGGCTGAGCGCCCACTGGTCGAGTTCAAGCGTGTCGGCGAAAGGCACGGCTGAATTCGGCTCGTAATCGGCCAGATTGCTGAGCAGATAGCGGATGGTATTTCTGATTTTCCGGTACGAGTCGGAAATCTGGCGCAGAATTTCATCCGAAACTTTGACATCGTCGCGGTAGTCCTCGCTGGCCACCCACAGACGCAGAATCTCGGCACCGTACTTGCCGATGACCTCGCCCGGCGCGATGACATTACCCACCGATTTTGACATCTTGCGGCCCTGGCCATCGACGACGTAGCCGTGGGTGAGCACACCTTTGTAGGGTGCTTGTCCCCGCGTGCCGACCNNAGAGAGCTGTGGAACCAGCCGCGATGCTGGTCACTGCCTTCGAGGTAGAGATCAGCCGGCGAGCGCAGTTCCGGGCGTTTTTCCAGAACCGCGGCGTGGCTGACCCCGGAATCGAACCAGACGTCGAGAATATCCTCTTCCTTCCTGAAATTGCCGCCGCCGCAGTGCGGGCAGTGATAACCGTCGCCAAGAAAAGCCGAGACATCGTGGCGAAACCAGGCGTCGGCGCCCTCAGCGCGAAAGAGTTGGTCAATCTGTGCGGCGACCGTCTCGTCTTTGACGATCTCGCCACAGTTTTGACAGGTAATAACCGTAATCGGCACCCCCCAGCTTCGCTGGCGGCTCAGGCACCAGTCGGGCCGGTTTTCGACCATCGAGTAAATCCGCTGCATTCCCCAGGCCGGTGTCCAGGTGACACGCCGGATTTCCGCCAGAGCATTGGCGCGCAGATCGTTGTTCTCCATCGAAATGAACCACTGCGGCGTCGCCCGGTAGATGACCGGTTTTTTGCAGCGCCAGCAGTGTGGATAACTGTGCTCCAAATTATGTTCATGGATCAGCATCCCGCTTTCAGCCAGGTCGTCGGCGATTCGCCGGTTCACCTCTGGCACATGCTGACCAGCGTATGGCCCGGCTTCGGCGGTGAAATTGCCGAGATCATCGACGGGAGACAGCGTATCGAGGTCGTAACGCAGGCCGGTCTGATAGTCGTCGGCGCCATGGCCAGGCGCGGTGTGGACGCAGCCGGTGCCGGCGTCAAGCGTCACGTAATCGGCCAGCACCAACAGCGAATCACGCTGCATGAATGGATGGTGGCAATGGCGGTTTTCCAGAGCCTTGGCCGAAAATTCGGCAACGATTTCATAGCCGGAGATGCCCGCCTGCTCCATAACGGTCTCTACACGCTCCTTAGCCATAATCCAGATTTCCTCGCCCACTTTCACCGCCGCATAAACAAAGTCGGGATGGAAGGCGATGGCCAGGTTGGCCGGCAAGGTCCACGGCGTCGTTGTCCAGATGACGACATAATTTTTACTCCCAGCGAAAACCGGAGAAATATCGGAAAGATCAGCCGCAAGCGGAAATTTGACATAGAGCGAAAGAGAACTGTGGCTGGCGTACTCGACTTCCGCTTCGGCCAAAGCCGTGACGCAGGTCGAGCACCAATAAACCGGCTTTTTGTTGCGCACCACCGAACCGGCGAAGAGGAAACGGTTGAATTCACGGGAGATCGCCGCCTCGTAGTCAAACGACATGCTTAAATAAGGATGATCCCAATCACCTAAAACCCCGAGACGCCTGAACTCTTCTTTCTGAATTTTAATGAATTTCTCCGCATACTTACGGCAGGCGGCGCGTTTTGATATTTTCGGGATTGAATTTTTCTTTGCGCCTAATTCCTTATCGACATTGTGCTCGATCGGCAGGCCATGGCAATCCCAACCTGGGACATAGGGGGCGTTAAAACCGGCCAGCCGCCGCGAACGCATGATAATGTCTTTCAGAATTTTGTTGAAGGCGGTGCCGAGATGGATATTGCCGTTGGCGTAGGGCGGGCCATCGTGCAGGACGAACAGCGGCTTGCCGGCGGACGTCCGCTGGATGCGTCCGTAAATATCGTCCTGTTCCCATTTTTTCAGCATTTTCGGCTCGTTCTGAACCAGATTGGCCTTCATGGCGAAACTGGTCTGCGGCAGATTCAAAGTCGCCCGATAATCCATGATTTCACTCCTTCCCGATGCGTCGCGGACAGATTGCGGCCATTGCCGCCGCCAGGCCATGGGCAAACGGTCCTGGCATTAATGCGTGTTGGCGAAACTAATAAAGATAACAATCACCTCTCAGGTTGGGAAGTTTTTTCTTGAAAATAGTTGTGAGTTAGGCATGGCTCGCGCGTGGCTCCCAAGCGAAGCTCTTTTCCTTTTATCGGTGGATATGGTATCTTTATAGATTTTGCGGGGAATTATATTAGGCGAGTGCTGTGCGCGTCTGTTTGTTCCGTTTTTCATTTCCGGGGTTTGCCGCCTTTTTCCAAACAAGAGGGAACTATGGGTTTTCGCTGTGGTATCGTTGGCTTGCCGAATGTCGGCAAATCGACGATTTTCAATGCTCTCNNCGCCGCCGGTGTCGGCGCGGAAAATTATCCCTTCTGCACCATTGAACCCAATGTCGGCATCGTCGAAGTGCCGGACGGGCGCCTCGATATTCTCGCCGATTTAGTCAGGACCAAAAAGAAAGTCAACACTCAGATGGAGTTTGTCGATATTGCCGGCCTGGTTAAGGGCGCGAGCAAAGGCGAGGGATTGGGTAACCAGTTTCTCGGCCATATCCGCCAGGTGGACGCCATCGTCCATGTCATCCGCTGTTTCGAGGATGACAACGTCGTCCATGTCGAAGGCGGCATCGATCCCGACCGCGACCGCGAAGTCATTACCATGGAATTGATTCTGGCCGATATGGAAACGGTGGACAAGCGGCTGAACAGGGCGAGAACGATGACTAAATCGGGTGACAAAACCGCGAAAATCCAGGTTGCCTTCCTGGAAAAATTGTTATCCCTGCTTGATTCCGGCCAGGCGGCGCGGCGGATGCCGATCGGTGATGAAATTGAGGAAAAACTGGTCAAGGAATTATGCCTTCTGACCAGTAAACCGGTGCTCTATGTCGCCAACGTCAGCGAGGACGACGCCATCCGCGGCAACGATCATGTCCGCCGCCTGCAAGCCGCCGCCGGGGAAGAAAACGCGGCGGTGGTGATGATTTCCGGGGCCATCGAAGAAGAAATCAGCACTTTGTCCGCCAATGAGCAGAAGGAATTCCTCGCCTCGCTGGGTATGAGCGAATCCGGCCTGACCCGGCTGATCAAAGCCGGATATGAACTGCTCGGTTTGCAGACCTTTTTCACGGTCGGCGAAAAGGAAACCAAAGCCTGGACCATTCCGCAAGGTATCAAGGCACCGGGCGCGGCGGGTAAGATTCACAGCGATTTTGAAAAGGGTTTTATCCGCGCCGAAGTCATCGCCTACGACGATTATGTCGCCTGCGGCGGCGAGGCCAAAGCCAAGGAAAAAGGGCTGATGCGGGTCGAGGGCAAAGACTATGTGGTCGCCGACGGCGATTGTATGCACTTCCGGTTTAATGTCTGAAAGCAACGTATCTGACATGACAAAAAAAAACTTCATCGCCGACCTGAAAATCGGCGATCGTTTTGACGATCTGTTTCGCGTTAAGTCCATGCGCGAGGCCCTGACCAAGGTGGGAAAACCCTATATCGCCCTGACCGTCGCCGATAAGTCAGGCGAGTTGAGCGGCAATATCTGGGACGATGTCGATGTTTTGCGTGGTATTTGCCAGGTGGGTAATTTTGTGAAAATCCGGGGTCGCGTCGAAGAGTATAACCAGAAGCCGCAATTTCGGCTGGAAGCGCTGGAGGCCGTGGCGGAAAAGGATATCTCTTTAAGCGATTTTGTGGTCGCCAGCCCGCGCGACCGTGACGAAATGGCCGCCGAACTGGCCGATGTCGTTGCCTCGGTGAAAAATCCGTATCTGAAAAAGCTGCTGAAATATATTTATGGTGGAGAAAACGGGACCGCCCAGGCTATCCAGGATGCGCCGGCAGCGAAGAGTTTTCATCATGCCTATGTCGGCGGCTTGCTGGAGCATATCCTGTCAATGGTCAAGGTGGCTGAGCTTCTGGCGGGCCACTATGCGGGAATCGACCGCGATCTGCTCGTCACCGCCGTATTGCTGCATGATCTGGGCAAGTTGGAGGAACTGCGCAATCACGATGGCGCCACCGACTATACCGACGCTGGCAGACTGTTGGGCCATATCAGTATAACCTTTGCCATGGTCGGCGCGGCGGCGCGGCGGCAGAAGGATTTTCCCGAAGAGTTACTGTTACAGCTCCAGCACTGCATTTTAAGCCATCATGGCCGCCTCGATTACGGTTCGCCGGTTGTGCCGATGACCGTCGAAGCCTTTCTGCTGAGTATGATTGACGACCTCGACGCCAAAATGAACATGTTCGAGCGCTTACGGCGGGAACGAAAAGAGGAAGGCATGGGCTGGACGGACTACCAGCGGGCGCTCGAACGCTATCTCTATATCGAAAAATTTCAGCCGCAACAGGTGGTAGCCGTCCGTCGCGGCGATAATAAAGCGCCGGAATCGGGGCCACCCGCATCCGTCCCTCGCCAAGGGTCGTTANNCGAGCCGTTCTGCTACACCAGCGTTTCAGGTCAGGAACGCGCGAAAAACAGAGTCAGGCGGATGCTGGCCCATGGCCGCCTGCCGCACGCGCTCTTGTTTTGCGGCCCGGCGGGTGTCGGTAAGCGGCTGTTTGCCCGTGGCCTGGCGGCGGCATTGAATTGCCGTGGCGGCTTACCGAAAGGTCAGCCGGGAATAGCCTGTGGCCAATGTCTTTCCTGCCGCAAGCTGAAATCCGGCAATCACCCGGATTTTATCGTCATTGAGGCGGAGAAAGAGGCGATTAAAATCGACCAGGTGCGCGAGATGAGCCGCACTCTTACCTATCCTCCCTATGAATCCGCTTATCGTGTCGTTGTCATGCGGGATGTACATGCCATGCAGGCGGCTGCCGCCAACAGCCTGCTGAAGACACTCGAAGAACCGCCGCCGGGCAATATCCTGATCCTGACAGCGGAAGCCTCGCGCGAGGTGCTGCCGACCATTATCTCACGCTGCCAGACCGTGCCTTTTCTGCCGCTCGCCGAGGCCGACACGCTGGCGATTATCAAACGCCTGCTGCCGGATAGTGGCGAGGAAGAGGCGCGGCTCCTGGCCCATTTCAGTGACGGTAGTCCGGGACGAGCGCTTCTTCTGCATCAATATGATATGATTCCTTTATTGCGGCGTTTGCTGGCGGCGTTGGCCGTTGCCGCTCATTCGCCCGCCGGGGCGGTGCTGGCGCTCTTACCGCTGGCCGAGAAAATCAGCGAACAAAAGGACAACCTGCCGCTTTTTCTTGAGTTGTTGCGGGCGGCGCTGGCCGCGCCCCTCTTTGCCGATAGCGAATACTTATTGCCAGGTTTGCCGCCGAGTGGGTTTAGGTTTCAGGAAATATCTGACAGATTACGCCATATCGATACCGCCTTGCGCCAATTGGCACGCAACTGCAACCGCGTTCTGGTGTGCGAAACGCTGCTTTTGCGGCTGGTGCCGGATTTTTCCTGGAATCGGTAATTTCCCCTGAGGAGGATTTTCCATGAGCACTCAATCAGTGGCCCCGTCCTCACGTTTTAGCGCTTATTTCGTCCGCCAGGAATTGAGCAAACTGCAATTTTTTGGCGTCAGGACGTCGATAATTGAAGCTGTCTGCGATCTGTTGGAGCGAGCGCCGGATGACCGGGTCAGCGTTGAGAAAACTTCTAAAGGCCTCTTTTTTTATCCTCACGGAGCAGACAGCCCGCAAAGTTCTCAGGACTTCTTTTTTTATTCCCACAGAGCAGACTGCCTGCAAAGCGCCAACGAAGTCCTGCCTCCCCTGATCAAGGGGTTCAATCGGACCGCCGAGGCGGCGGGACGTACTATCAGAATGGAGGTCACCTCGGCTGAGAGGGGCGAAAAATGTTTCCTCTTTTTTTCTGGTTATGAGACCACCACCTATTTGCACAACGCCTTGCCCGAACTTGATGCGGAAACGCTTTGGGTCATCATCAGGGCGGTGCGCAACCTGGAAGACCCGAGCCGCCGCCCGGTTGCCTTACGCTACCTTGCCCACTATCTGCCGGAAATCGAACGAGACCGCGCCGACGGCAAAACCATTTACGGCGTCAGCCTCTATACGAAGATGGCCCAGCGCTGGTTGGAGCGTGACAACGGCAAACACCACATCGAATCCCGGCATAAAATACCGATGGCCGAACACCTGGCCGCCTATCTGTGGCGGAAAGGCGAGAATGCGCTGCAAACGGATAAGCTTGAAGACTGGCTTTTAGTATGGCTGGACAGCGACCAGGCCTTGAAACCGCGTTATCAACATATCTCTCCGGAGCAACTGGACGAAGATCTGGGCACCACCACCTTTCTGGTGCGGGAAAAGCGGCGCGTAGGCGGGAAGATGATCGGGCTATTCCGCTTTGCCGACTCCCCGCCGCGGGAATTTTTCCTGGCCAGATATCTGCTGACCGCACTGCGGGAAAATAAGCCGGAACGCTGGCGTATGAAGACACCCAGCCGGCAAACCCTGGATTTTTTCGGCCAGCTCCTGGCTGAACGGCCAGAAGAATCACTTGATTTGCTGCATACTCTGCACACCTGGGGGCAAAGCCGCCACGAGGGCATGAATGAACTGATCCTCGACTACACGCTGCGGGCGCGGAAAAAGGGCTGGCCGCAACCGTCCTTGCGTGGCCTGAAGCTGAACCATGCCGATTTGGCCGACTATCGCTTTGCCGGCCATGAAAACGCTTTATGGGATTTAGGCGAGATCGACTTCAGCCATGCCAACCTGCGGCGGACATGGTTTCACCATATCAAACTCGATGGCGCCTGTTTCAGCCAGGCGGCGCTGACGCAANNTGCCGGCAGCCGCTGGCATGAGGCGGAATGCAGTGGCGCGAAATGGCGCCGGATGGACCTGCACGGCAGCGATTGGCAGGGGGCCATGGGTCAAAGCCCGCAGTTCCTCTTTTGCCAGCAGCCGCCAAAGGACGGCGCCGCCTGGCGGGATCCATTGCTACTACCACTAGCAAGGCCCCATGCCGCTAGTTCCAGCCGCATTGCCGACAACTTTACCGGCAGTACTACTGTCGTAAGCTGCGCCTTTTCCACCGATGGTTCTCGGATTGTCTCCGGTGATCAGCAA
>DOMU01000068.1 GCA_003509305.1 Desulfobulbaceae bacterium
ACCACGGTGCGGGCGGCCTGAAGCGGCGCGGCGGCGGCCAGCACATGATGAATCATTGGCAGGAAGAAGACCTCGTGCAGCACTTTGGCCTGGCCGGATTTCATGCGGGTGCCCTTGCCAGCGGCGAGGATGACAACGGACAGATTAGGGTTCATGGATGCTTCTTTGGCTGGATTTCAGGGATGGCGGACTTTATGGAACGGGCCATTTCGAGGCGCGGCAATTACGACCAGGCAACGGATAATGATAACCGTTTTACCGTGAAGTTTCTCCAGGTTTTGCATGAGCCAGAGGAAAAAGCAGGGGAGATTGGTCTTGACATCGTTGAAGGATTAAAACATCGTCCACGCTGGCTTGGCTCAGTTTGAGCAATGGTGGAATTTCTGCCGGCCTGTGGCGATGAAAAAATATACCTTGAATAAGATTGGTATGGAAATGAGACCCTTGCTGATGAGTCAGAGCTGTTGCTGTACAAGTAAGGGCGATTGCTGTTCAGGCGCCGCGAAAGATGTGTCGGCGGTGTCAACATCGCTTTCGTTTAAGGACAAGCTCGGCGCCTGGAAAGTTCGCTGGGGCATTGGCCGGATGGCCTACAGGGTGGCGCCGGGACTGTATGCCGTGGGCAAGCCGGATGGTGATTCTCCGGTTTTAGTCAGTGCCAATTACAAGCTGACCTTTGACACCTTGCGGGGAAATCTTACCGATATGGACTGTTGGCTCCTGATACTTGACACCAAAGGCGTCAACGTCTGGTGCGCGGCAGGCAAGAAGACGTTCAGCACCGATGAGTTGATATATCGCATCGAAGTGGTCAATCTTGCTGAAATTGTGACGCGGAGAAAACTGATTTTGCCGCAGCTTGGTGCCCCTGGTGTCAATGCCCGCGAAGTGACATGGCGCACGGGATTTTCCATCGTATACGGCCCGGTACGCGCCAGCGACATCAAAATGTTTATCGTATCCGGCGGCAAAGCCACTAAGGAAATGCGGACGGTCTTCTTTACTTTCCGCGATAGGCTCGTGTTGACACCGGTGGAACTGGTCGCGGCGTCCCAAAAATCGTTATCCGTTTTCGGTGTTCTCTTTTTGTTGAATTTATTTGCCGCGAGGCCATTTGGCGCGAGAGATTTTGTCGTCTATGCCGGGGCGGTTCTTGCCGGTTCCGTCCTCACACCTCTGTTGCTGCCATGTATTCCCGGTAGGGCTTTCTCCTGGCNNCTGGCTTTTGGGGCTGTGCTGGACGGTGTTCACCCTGGGTTTGTTTGGCTGGTTTAAGCCTGGGTATTGGCTCTTGGCGGTTGGGTATCTACTGCTGCTTCCGTCGGTGTCAGCCTATCTCGCCATGAATTTCACCGGTTCATCCACCTATACGTCGCCGTCCGGCGTGTTGAAAGAGATGAAAATCGCTTTGCCGTTGATCATTGGTTCAGCCGTTGTCGGCGTGGCGCTCGTGCTTATAAAAACATTTATGGGATAGGAAAAATCATATGGAATTCAAATACTTGAAGGATGTGACAACGCTTGCTTTTGATGCCGAAAAATGTATCGGTTGTGGGATTTGTGCTGAAGTCTGCCCGCATGGCGTGTTTCGCATAGCCGACAAGAAAGCGTCGGTTGTCGATAAAGATTTATGTATTGAATGCGGCGCTTGCGCCCTGAACTGCCCGGCGGGCGCGATTGAAGTCAGCGCCGGTGTCGGCTGCGCTGCGGCCATTATCAAGGGATGGATTACCGGAACCGAGCCACACTGTGACTGCGGCGGCGGTGAACGTTGTGAATGAACGTGATAACACAGTTAAAAACAGGAATCCCCATGCCGCTTCTCACCTGTTCCTTCGCCACCGCCTTTGGCCAATTGCAGCTCTTTGCCACCGATGACGCCCTGTGTGGGCTGCTGCTGCCAGGGAAAACCCGGCAGGAAAAAGAACCGTCGCCCGGCACCTGGGCCACGGCCAGCGAAGCTCCGGATTATCCCCTGCTGCGCGAGGCCCGCGCCCAGGTGCTGGCGTATCTCGCTGGTTCGTTGCGTGTTTTCGATCTGCCGCTGGCGCCGCAGGGCACGGCCTTTCGTCAGAGGGTATGGCGAGAGCTGTTGACAATTCCCTACGGTGAAACCCTGAGCTACGGCGAGCTGGCGGCCGATCTCGGCGATAAAAACAAGGCCAGGGCCGTCGGTGGCGCCGCCCATCACAATCCAATTGCCCTGATTATTCCCTGCCACCGCTTGATTGGCGCCGATGGTGGCCTTACCGGTTTTGGCGGCGGCCTGCCTTTGAAGCGCGCCCTGCTCGATTTAGAGCGGGGCATTTTTGGTAAAAATTGATTCAGAAGATAGGTAAATTTATGATTATGCCCCAATGCCGGCCTCTCTTGATTGGTAGTTTCCCTGGACGTTCGCATGAAGAAACTGTGCGGGCGATTTACGCTGCCACCCCCGATTTCCCGGTTTGGCCGCAGTTGCCGGTGTATCGGCAGGAAGGGATGATCGAACAATTCCTCGAAGGATTTCCCGGTCTTTCCGAAAAAGACGGCAAAAGCTGGATCGATACCGCCGCATCCGGTTTCGATGAAAAACTGCTGGCCTTTTTCGAGGATTATCTCGGCTGTCTCGAGAATCCGGTCGCGCTGGCCGCTTCCCGTTTCGCCTTTTCCGAAAAGGCCGGGCGCGGGTTGACGGCGCTCCTGGCCCATTGCCGGGAGTTGCCGCGAATGCCCTTCGCCTTGAAGGGCCAAGTCACTGGGCCGGTGACTTTTGCCACTACTGTTTGTGATGAGCGCGAGCGGGCGATTTTTTATCACGACACTTTGCGCGATGTGGCCATCAAAATGCTGGCCATGAAGGCCCGGTGGCAGGTGCGGCTGATGCGGGAAATATCCGATACTATCCTGATTTTTCAGGATGAACCTGGGCTTGCCGGTTTCGGCTCATCGGCCTTCATCACGATCACGAAAGATGAGGTGCAACAGGCGCTTGGCGAGGTCAGCGCCGCCATTCATGAAGAGGGTGCGCTTTGCGGCGTCCATGTCTGCGCCAATACAGAATGGCCACTGCTTTTAGAAAAGAACGTCGATATACTGAGTTATGATGCTTTCGCCTATTTTGACCGGTTGGCGCTCTATCCGAAGGAACTCGCTGATTTTATCCGCCGGGGCGGCCTGTTGGCCACGGGTATCATCCCGACGGCGCCGGAATTCATCGAGCGGGTGGACGCCGATGAGCTGACCCGGCGCTGGTTCGAGCAGTGCGAGGTCCTCGCTGGCTTTGGCTTGGAGCGGCAGCGGATATTCGACCAGAGTTTTATCACCCCCAGTTGTGGCCTGGGGTCGCTGACCGAGGCGCAGGCGGCGCAAGCGCTGGGCCTGTTGACCGATGTTTCGGCGGCGGTGCGGCAGCGCTTTCAGCGGTGAAGGAGTACTGAAGTATGAAAGTATGTTTTCCTACCGTTCCAATCTGGCTGTGTTGCTGTTGAGATAGGCGACAATCCCTTGGGTGATATGCTGGGTTAAATCGTTCACATAATCATCCGAGGTGATGCGTTTGGCGTCATCGGCATTGCTGATGAAGGCCATCTCCAAGAGAATCGCCGGCATTCCGGCCTTCATCAGCACGAAGAACGGCGCCTTCTTGACGCCATGGTTCTTGATTTTTCCGCCACCCTTTTGCGCCGTGCCTTTGATCACGGCGTCGTTGACCAGTCGGGCCAGCCGCGCCGATTCGTCGATATTCGAGTTTTTCGTGATGCTTGAAAGAATATCCTTCAGGTCGCTGAGCTGGTGCGGTGAGGTGGCGTTTTCCAAGGCCGCCATCCGCATCGCCTCCGGATCGGTGGCCAGACTTAGATAATAGGTTTCAAAGCCGCGCGCCTTGGACGAGGCGTGGGCGTTCAGATGCAGCGACAAAAACAGGTCGGCGTCCTGCGCGTTGGCAAAGGCGGTGCGCTCTTCCACGCTGAGAAAACGGTCATCATCCCTTGTCAGCGCCACTTCGCAGCCTAACTCCTTTTCGAGAGTCGGTTTCAGGCGTTTGGCCACCACCAAAACAACATCCTTTTCTTTCAGGCCAGCGCGGGTAGCGCCTGGATCTTTGCCGCCGTGGCCGGGATCGAGGACGATCTTTGTCACCTTGCCCATGGCTAACTGCTGCGCCAGTGACAGCGGTTTCGTGGGCGGCGTGGTATCGGCGACAGCGGGAGGTTTTTCCCCGGTCAATTCTGTGGACGGTTCCGCCACGGTTGGCGCCAAGTCTTGGTCTCCCTTTGCTTTCGCCTTTTCCACGCCGGCAACTTCTGCTTCACCTTGTGTTAGCGCCGGGCTGGCCACAACTACTTCGCCAATCTTGGCCGGCGGTGGTTTCGGCACGCTTTTACTGAGTGACTTGGTACCTTTCCCTTTCCCTCTGATATCGACAATAACCCGGAATGGATCAGGCAGACTGTAAATTTCGTAGTGCTCGATATTGTTGGTTTCGGCGACCACGCGAACGCTGTCGCCGGTTTTCTGTTCGCTCGTTATCGACCGCAGGAGACCTTTCCCTTTGGCCGTGATTTTACCCCGGTCAGCGGGCGCGATATAAGAATCGGCAAAGTCGATGTACAGGCGGGATCTGCCGGATTTCCTGGCCAACAGACCTTTTTTGTAGGTGGCCGGGCCGGAGGCGCGGACGACGACGCGGACGTAGTTCGGCGATGAACCGTAGTACTCGACTGGGAAAATGGTATTCAGTTTGTCTGGGGCGCGGCCTAAAATCGAGTCGGGCAGAGCGACGCCGAACTCCTGCGACAGTTGCTGCATTTTCTGCGAAGCAAGCGTATACATGTCCCCGCCGGCATATTCACCGACGATACGGCTGAAGTATAAGGCCGCCTGTTGCCGGTCATTTTTATTGTCAAGATAGAGCTGGCCGAGAGCGAACAGGGTGTCGTCGGCCAGATTGCTGTTTGGGAAGAGGTTAACCAGATTCTGTAGTTGGCTGATCGCGGCGTCGAGGTCGGCGGTATCATGAAAGCGATCAAACATCCTGAGCCGCGTCCGGCAGATCATATACAGGCTGGCCGGGGCCAGGCTGTGCGTTGGATTGTTCAGATAGATGCTCTGGAAAATATTGATACACTTCAACCAGTTGTCACGGTTTTCCGCCAGGGATTCGTTATCCTGCAACTGGTTGAAATAAAACTTGCCCTGGTCGTAGCGCGATTCAACTGTTTGTTTGTCCGGGGCGTAATCACCGTCGCTGCCATGGTTTGTATTTTTATCAGGGATGTTGTCGGGCGATAGGCCGAAACCGGTGGACGGCGGGAAGAAAATCAGGAAAACCAGTAAAATGAGCGATAAAGAGGAAAAACAGCCGGAAGCGTGACGGATCATGTTCAAGAGGTTTAGGGCTTTTCGCCATGTGCTGGCTGCAAAGATTTATTTTAAGTTTTCACGATGATGGCCGTGATTATAGCCAATTATCGCAGCCATGGCAAAAGAAAGAAACCGAATCAGTCGATGAATTTCCTCAGGTCATAGAGAATTTCCAAGGCTTTTTTCGGTGATACCTCGTTGACATCCAAATCCCGCAGATAATCGCGCAATGGGTCGGCGGGCGGCGCGAACAAGTCGAGCTGGTTGGGATTGCGTTTGCGTTTCGATTTTTTCAGGCTGCCGATGATTGGGCGGCCTTCGTCGTCGAATTCGTTTTTTTCAATGTCGGCGAGAATTTCTTTGGCGCGGGCGACTACCGTTTCCGGGACGCCAGCCAAAGCCGCTACCTGGATGCCGTAGCTGCGGCCCGTGGCGCCGGGCACCAGTTTGTGCAGGAAGAGGATGGAGTTTTCCCACTCGCGGACGGCGATGGAAAAATTCCGCACGCGCTCTTGGCTGGCGGCCAGGTCGGTCAGTTCGTGGTAGTGGGTGGCAAACATGGTTTTGACGCCGAGGCCGTTCTTGCCCGCCAGTTCCTCGACCACCGCCCAGGCGATGGAGAGGCCATCATAGGTCGAGGTGCCGCGCCCGATTTCATCCAGAATCACCAGGCTGCGGTCGGTGGCGTTGTGCAGGATATTGGCGGTTTCGCTCATTTCGACCATGAAGGTTGATTGGCCGCGCCGCAGGTCGTCCATGGCCCCGACCCGCGTGAATATCCGGTCAACCAGGCCGATTGTCGCCTGCCGCGCCGGCACGAAGCCGCCCATCTGGGCCATGAGGACGATTAAGGCCGTCTGGCGTAAAACCGTTGATTTCCCAGCCATATTCGGGCCGGTGATGATCATGACCTCCTGCTTTTCCTGATCGAGAAAAACATCGTTGGGCACGAAAGCCGCGCGGGGCAGGGCGCGTTCAATCACCGGATGGCGCCCTTCGGTAATATCAATGACGCGGCCATCATCCATCCGGGGGCGGCAGTATTGATAACGCTCGGCCACTTCGGCGAGCGTGGTCAGATAGTCGATTTCGGCCAGGTGGCGGGCGGTGGCGAGAATGCGCGAACCCTGGGCCGCCAGTTCAGCGCGGACCTGACGGAACAGATCATACTCCAGTTGCAGGCGGCGCTCTTCGGCGCCGAGAACCTTTTCTTCAAACTCTTTCAGTTCCGGCGTGATGAAACGCTCGCTATTGGCCAGCGTTTGCTTGCGGATGTAATGTTCCGGCACCTGTCTGGCGGCGGCCTTGCCAATTTCGAGATAGTAGCCGAAGACGCGGTTGTAGCCGATTTTCAGCTTGGCAAGGCCGGTGGCCTGGCGTTCTTTGGCTTCAAGGCCAAGAATCATCTCTTTGCTGTCGCGGATGATGGCGTGCAGCTCATCAAGTTCGGCGTTGAAGCCCTGACGGATCAGGTTGCCGTCGCGCAGGCCCAGAGGCGCTTCCGGATTGATGGCTGTATCGAGCAGGTGGAACATATCGTCGAGGCAGTCGAAGTCCTCGGCGATGGCGGTGATGATCGTTGCCGGACAGGCCCCGATCAACCGGTGAACCGTCGGCAGATGGGCCAACGACTCACGCATGGCCAGGAGGTCGCGGCCATGGGCGCTTTCAAGGGTGACGCGGCTGTTCAGCCGCTCCATATCATGGATTTTTTTCAGCAATTCCCGCAGATTTTTTCGCTGGCCGCTGGCCGTGAACCAGAACTCGACGGCATCAAGCCGGGCCTCAATCGCGGCCAGATCTTTCAGCGGGAAAAGCAGGTTCTGCCGCAAAAGCCTAGCCCCCATTGGCGTGGCGCTGTCGTCGAGCAGGCCGAGCAGCGATCCCTGCCGCTCGCCGCCGATCATCGTCGCCGTCAGTTCCAGATTCCGGCGCGACGAGTCGTCGATGCTTAAAAAGGGCGTGGCGTCGAGCACGGCGATACGCTCGATGTGGCCGATGCCGGTCTTCTGGGTTTCTTTGGCATAGTCGAGCAGGATACCGGCGGCGGCGAGACCGGCCTTCATCGTCTGGCAGCCAAATCCTTCGAGAGACAGCACCTTGAAATGGCCGAGCAAGATGTCGCGGCAGTTTTCCAGATCAAAGCGATGGGCTGGCCGTTCAGTCAGGCAGAGGTCGGGCAGATAGGGTTGCAAGAGGGTGAGGAAATCATCCGGCCTGGCCCCTTCCTCGACCAGCAGCTCGGCGGGAGCGAAACGGCAGTAGTGGTCGATGGCCTCCTTTTGCCCTTTCTCGTTGAGGGCGTATTCGCCGATGCGGAATTCTCCGGTTGAAAGATCGAGAAAGCCGATGCCGATTGAGGCTGTTTTCCCAAATCTCCCCTGATAAATCGCCGCCACGTAGTTGTTGGTCTTTTCATCAAGCAGAAAATTGTCGGTGAGAAGACCCGGCGACACCACGCGAACCACCTCGCGGCGGACAATGCCTTTGGCCTCGTTTGGGTTTTCCACCTGCTCGCAAATCGCCACCCGTTTACCGGCGCGCACCAGCCGGGCCAGATAGCCTTCCACCGCATGAAACGGCACGCCGCACATCGGGATGCGGGCGCTATCCTCCTTGGGGCTGCGCGAAGTCAGGGTGATTTTCAGGAGTGCCGAGGCGGTTTCGGCGTCGTCAAAAAACATCTCATAAAAATCCCCCATGCGGTAGAACAGGATGCAGTCCGGATACTGGGCTTTAATCTCCAGATACTGCTGGAGCATGGGGGTCATTTTGAGGTTTGGGTTCATATCGGGCGGGATGGCTGAAGAGGGAAATTCCAATTTTTGATTTGAGGAGATGAGGACGATACCTTACTGAACACGAAGAGGGCCAAGCCGCTTAGGGATTTTCACTTGGTAAGACATTTTGCATCCTGGGCAGTGGTAAGTTCCCGAATATTCTTTGTTGCCGTCTTGCAGAATCTGAATTTCCCGTTTGTTGAAGCAACTTGGGCAGGCAAAATGTTCTGGTTGTTCTTTGTATTTGTACACCACAGAGTCTCCTGGTGTCTGTGCCAATTCGTATTTATCGGCCTTAGTCTGCCATGTTTCAGCCTCCGCCAATTTCGCCCGTAAATTCTCCCGCTCCTGCTGGAGCTTGGAGTTTTGCTCTCTTAATTGAAAAAGAGCATCCTGGACTTCACCGAGCATTCTTTGGGCCTTTTGGATTTTCAGTTTTGCTTGTTCATCAACCTTGGCCTCGAATAGCGTAGTTAAAATATCTCTGGCTGCTCCGAGGCTTTGAGATGCAACTGTTACGATGGCAGGGACGTCCATGAGTATCTCCTGGTGAAGTTTTTGATTTCACTATAGTCGGGCGCGGCATCAATCAGCGACGCCACGAAGCGTATGCAACTCATATTTTCCGTGTCATTCCGCGCGACCGAAGGGAGTCGCGGAATCCATGATGGATGCTGCGTTCTGCAACTTCGTGCAGAATGACACGCGCAGCATGACGCGGATGATGCTGGTTTGCATACGCTTCAATGCCTGTCTGATTTATCCAATGAACGACTTTTATGGCCCATTATTCTATTTTTAACTCGCTGTCATTCCGCGCGTAGCGAAGCGGAGTCGCGGAATCCATCCAGTCGGTCGCGAGATCGTTCCAGTCCGGGTTGTTTCTTTCAATCAGGTCAATTTTCCACTGCCTGCTACGGTTTTTTATCTTCTTCTCAACCTCGATTGCCGAAACAATATTTTTGCCCTGTTCATACCAGACGAGGCGGGTGACATCATATTTTTGGGTAAAACCTTCCAGCAAATGATGTTTGTGTTGATATATGCGGCGTTCCAGGTTGCTGGTTACGCCGGTGTATAGGGTGCCACGCTTTTTGCTGGCAAGAATGTAGACATAGGCTGTCTTGCTCATGAGCCGTCCTCAAAATAAGATGCGCTGAGCGAAACGATGCGCATTAATTGATTGCCCCATGCGTTTTGCCGACAGTTTCGCGGTGTTTGCACTTCGCTCCGAAGCGTTTGCCGACGACTCCAAGGCGCTCGCCGACGGTTTCCGGACATCCGCAATCGACTCCCGGACACTCGCAATCGGTTTCTAAAGAGTTTCAGCCCTTTTCTTGATGCCGCTCATCCTTTCGCGCCCAGCCGGCACAGGAGAGTGCCGGTTTCGTAGAGGAGGCCCAGGGGCAGGGCCAGAAGCAGCGTCGCCATCAGGTCACCGGCGGTCAGGAGGAAAGCGAGAAAGGCCAGGGCCAGCCAGAACCAGAGGCGATGGCGGCGGAAATAGCCGGTCTCGACCAAACCGCCGCGTGTGGCCATCACTTGCAGAAAGGGAATCTGGAAGGCCAGGCCACAGGTGATGACGGTGCGAGCGACAAAGGTCAGGTAATTGGCGAATTTCGGCAGTGGCTCAAGGTTGGCGTGGGCATAACTGAGCAGATAAATCAGCATCCTCGGCAGGGCGATGAAAAAGGCGAAGGATGCGCCGGCGGCGAAAAGCAGGCTGCCGACAAAAACCACAGTGAGTGTCAGGTATTTTTCCTGGCGACGTAGCCCCGGTGAGACAAAGGCCCAGAACTGGTACAGCACGAAAGGGTAGCTCGCGGCCAGGCCGATCAAAAGCGCCAGCTTCAGATAGGTGATGAAGGCTTCCGGCAGATTGGTGTAGACCAGAGCGTGAATGTGCGGGCTGGCGAGAAAAAGCGGTTGGACGCACCAGCCGGCTATCGTCNNCAATGCTGGCGCTGAGCCGCCGCCGCAGCTCGCGGTGATGCGGGCCTAAGACAGCGAGAAAACGTTCCAGTGCCGGTATGCTCCCGGCAAGGAGGCCGCTCATGACTGAATATTGGATCCGCCGGGTGAAACCGCATCCGGCTGGGCACCCTCAAGGGCGGCGGCCTGGATACGCGCTGGGGCGTCCTCATCGGCGTCCGCCATGGCGGTGACATCTTCGTTCGCCGCCTGGGCGCCCGAATCCTCCATCTTTTCCGGCAAGGCTTTCACTTCTTCGGCCTGGGTATCAAGGACTTGCTCTCGCAGGCGTTTGGCCGCTTCATGCAGGTTGGGCAGTTCGGGAAGATCAGATCGGAAATCGGCCAGATTCGGCAGCCCGGCTTTTAGATCATTTTTTATGTCGGGGAGTGGATTTTCCGCCACCAGCCCTTCTTTGACGGTTTCGGCTGTTTTTTTCAAATCCATGACGCCCTTGGCCAGAGAACGCGCCAGTTCAGGCAGCTTGTCCGGCCCGACGACAATGAGCGCCACCGCAAGAATCACCAGCATTTCCGGAAGGCCAATGCCAAACATAAAAAGCACCGAAAGAAAAGGGGAAACACCGGCACGGCCTTGTGTGCCCAGTGGTTTGTACCGGCGTTTTTGCAGATGATACCTATAGTCGTTAAGCGGATGAAGCTTACGGTATTCTCCGATGACTGTCAATTCGACGGGGCGCGGGGTGCCATTTCTCTCTTGCGTAATCGCGGCAAAGGCCATAAAAACAGCGGGCGTATGATCCTTGGCTGGAAATGACTAAAAATATGAGCGAATAATTCCCTTACAGGTTTTCTCTCTGGATGCGCCCATGAAATTACTTGCCGATGTTGGCATGACCCTCAACTATGTTCTCGACGCCGGCGCCGAGAAGTTCGCCGATCGTCCGGCGATCGGCATGGCTATGGAAACCCCGATAAGCTACGCCACTATGCGCCGCCAGGTGCTGCTGTTGGCCGAGCGGCTTTTGCGCGACGGCGTGGAAAAGGGCGACCGGCTGGCGATTCTTGCGGAAAATTCGGAAAAGTGGGGTATCGCTTATTTCGCGATTGTCAGGATCGGCGCGGTCGCGGTGCCGATTTTGCCCGATATGCCGGAAGGTGATGTTCATCATATCCTCTCGGAGATGCGGGTTAAGGCGATATTCGTCAGTTCCCGCCAGCTCGAAAAGATCGAAGAGATCAAACAGCCGATAGCGGGCAAGGTGATCACACTGGATGATTATCAGGGCCGGGCCGAGGTCATGCCGATTGTCCCATTTTCCGACTATCTGCGGGAAGCGGGCGAACTGTACACCGAGGAGGCGCCACTGGCCTTTCCGGAAGTGGGCGAGGATGACCTGGCGGCGATTTTATACACCTCCGGCACCTCCGGTTATTCCAAAGCCGTGATGCTGACTCACAAAAATCTCACCGCCAACGCCTACGCCGCCTCCATCCTGATGAAGACGTCGCCGGAGTGGAAGTTTCTGTCCATTCTCACCATGGCGCATACCTACGAATTCACCACCGGTTTCATTGTCCCGCTGATCTGTGGCTGTAGTGTCGTTTATGCCGGCAAGGCGCCGACCCCGGCCATTTTGCAGAAGATCTGCCAGCATGAAAAACCGCAGGTGATTTTTGCCGTGCCGCTGGTCATGGAGAAGATCTACAAGAAGCGGGTGCTGCCAAGCATCGAAAAAAGCCGGGTACTGTCGTTTCTCTGTCGTTATCGTCCGGGCCGCTCTTTCGTCTACCGGAAGATTGGCGCCCGTTTGCTGGAGTTTTTCGGTGGCAAGCTGAAACTGATGGGGCTTGGCGGCGCTCCGCTGAACCCGGAGGTCGAGCGCTTTCTCGCCGAGGCCCGTTTCCCTTATCTGGTTGGTTATGGACTGACCGAATGTGCGCCGCTTCTGGCTGGTGGGCCGTTCGGCGATGAGACCATCGCTATCGGTTCGACTGGCAAACCTCTCGCCGGTGTCGATATTCGCATCGCTAATCCCGACCCGCAGACTGGTATCGGCGAAATTCAGGCCGCCGGGCCAAATATTATGCAGGGCTACTACGGCAATCCGGAGGCCACCGGCGAGGCGCTGTCGCCGGGCGGCTGGCTGTCCACCGGCGATTTGGGCTGTTTCGACGAAGCGGGTAATCTGTATGTGAAAGGGCGGTCGAAAAACATCATTGTCCTGTCCAACGGCGAGAACGTCTATGTCGAGCCAATTGAACACAGAATCAATGCCTTCCCCTGGGTGGCCGAGAGCCTGGTGCTGGAAAATGCCGGCAAACTCGAAGCCTGGGTTTATCCCGATTACGAACAGATCGATGAAGGGACTGGCGGTCAATCGGTCAGTGAGCGCTACCACTATATCGCCCGGCTGATCGAAGAACTGCGTAAAACGATCAACGAGCAGGTGGCGCCGTCGTCGCGTTTGGCGCGGATTCTCGAACGCCGCGAACCCTTCGTCAAGACCGCCACCCACAAGATCAAACGTTATCTCTACGACCGGAACGCCGCCAAGTTGTAGATATTCGCTGTTTTATCGCCTGCCACGGGATAGTGAAAGTTTTCTGAACAAGAAAAAAATCAGGTCAATAGCAGATTGTTGGCGGTCCGCACCACTGGGCTGATGATTTTCCCCAAGACGCCGGTCAGCGACAACACCAGAATCACGACGATACCGATTTGTTCGTAGCGTTGAAATGAATAGGCAAGATGATTGGGCAGAAATCCGGCCAGGATCCGCCCGCCATCGAGTGGCGGCACCGGTATCAGATTGAAGATGCAGAGCAGCAGATTGATCCAGACGCTGTTCACGAGCATCATCAGAAGCGGCAGCATCACCGTATTGGCCAGTCCCCCCTGTTCATGGACGCCAATGGCCAGAGGAATAAACAGCTTGACGGCCACAGCGCTCAGCACCGCCAAGAGCAGATTACTCATCGGCCCGGCCAGGGCGACCAGCAGCATTCCCCGTTTTGGATCACGAAAATATGAGGCGTTCACCGGCACCGGCTTGGCCCAGCCAAATCGGATGAGAAAAAAAGCCAGTGTGCCGAGAGGATCAAGGTGACGCAGTGGGTTCATCGTCAGGCGCCCTTGGTTGGCGGCGGTGGGGTCGCCCAAGCGCCAGGCGACGTAGCCGTGGCAGAATTCGTGGAAGGTCAAGGCCAAAAGCAGCGGCGGTGCCCAGAGAAGCATTTGGTTAATGCTTGGAATCAGTTGAGTAATCGTCTGCATAGGAAACCGGAGTAAAAATTGGTGTTGCCGCGGCGATCGCGTTATGAATCCCCGCACGGTAGAACATGGTGGTGGCAGTGGCAAGGTTTTTTAGCAAAAAAACCCCGCGCGGCCTAATTGCCATGCGGGGCTGGGGGAGGGAAAAACAATACATTTACCGCCGGATTTAACGCCCCGGCGGCGCGGCGTTTTTTACCAGCGGCCAAATCCGCCGTGGTGGTGGCCAAACCCCGGGCCGAAGCCGTTACCCATACCCATGCCCATACCGCAACCCGGCCCGAACTGGCCGAGGCCGGCGGCCTGCGCTTGTTTGCGGAGGCTGGCCTGAAGGTCATAGAGATCTCCCGCGATCTTGCTTGCCGTGGCTGGGTCAGGCTGGGCGGCGTTGACTATCGCATTCAGTTCAGCGCGCTTCATGATGATCTGTTTGCGCAGCCCTTCGGTACTGTTATAGAATTGCTGCATTTTTTCCCACATGGCCGGGTCCATCTGCATGGCCATCCTTGGATTATACATCATGACCTGGGGTTGGGCGGCGGCATCCGGAGCCGGTTGGGTAACGGCGGCGGCGGCGCCGGCTACAGTCAGGCTGGCGAGGATAAGCAGGGTGGCGAGTTTCTTTTTCATGGTGAATTCTCCTTGCAGGATTGGTGTTTCGGCGTTGCTATGAGCGCCCGCTTCCGTTGTGGATGAAAGCAGAAAACGTGCCAGATGCCAATCAACTTTTATTTTCCTGTTATTGCAATAACTTGCTGACGGGTAGCCCGATGTCTGACTGGCCGGTGGGATTGAGGGTGGATATTTTTTCCCCGTCTTGGCGTCTGACGGCGGATACTTTTTACCACTGTTTTTTTCGATACAGTTTTCAGAATATCATACCTGTCCGGATAGCAGGGAGCACTTCTGGAAACATAGATATAGAGCGGATAGAAATCACCGCTTGCCGCTTCCGATGCGCCAGGAACGGTGGTGATGCGAAACGAGCCTGTTGTCAGTTGGCCAGTTTCTGACAGCTCTGGCAGAACGACAACGCCTCGGTGATGATGGCCTGGCTGTCGATCCCGGAGGCGCTCCAGAGAATTTTCTGCGGCCCGTGTTCGATGAAGTGGTCAGGGTAGGCGAGGACGCGGGTTTTGACGTGCCACAACTGGCGGGCGCTGAGCATCTCCAAGACAGCGCTGCCGAAGCCGCCCATGCCGCAGCCGTCCTCAATGGTGATGACGCGGCCCGTATGTCCAGCCCAATGACAAATTAATTCAGCGTCCAGTGGCTTGACGAAGCGCGGATTGATCACGGCAACGCTTGTGCCCAGCCGCTCCAGTTCCCGCGCCGCCGCCAGAGCCGGATAGACCCGGTTGCCAATCGGCAGCAGCAACAAATCATCGCCCTTTTGCAGCAGTTCGCCTTTGCCGATTTCCAGTTGTTTCAGAGATCTGTCGAGCGGCTGGTTTTCACCGGCCCCGCGTGGATAGCGCACGGCCACCGGCTGGTTGGCATTAACAGCGGTAAAAAGCATATGCCTCAGCTCGTTTTCGTCCTTCGGCGCCATGATTATCAGGTCAGGCACGGCGCGCAAGAGCGCCAGGTCGAAGACGCCATGGTGGGTCGGCCCATCGTCGCCGACAACCCCGGCCCGGTCGATGGCGAAGGTCACGGGCAACTTTTGCAGACAGACGTCGTGGATCACCTGGTCGATGGCCCGTTGCAAAAAGGTCGAATAGAGCGCCACCACCGGGCGCATCCCTTCACTAGCCAGGCCGGCGGCAAAGGTGACGGCGTGCTGCTCGGCGATGCCGACATCGAAGAAGCGCTTCGGGAACTCCTCGGCGAATTGCTCGAGGCCGGTGCCTTGGGTCATGGCGGCGGTGATGGCGACGATGCGCCCGTCTGTTTGCGCCATCTCGCTGATAGTATCGCCAAAAACCTTGGTGTAGCTCGGTGGAGTGGGCTTTTTCTCTGGCAGGCCGCTTTTCACGTCAAAAGGGCCGATGCCGTGGAATAGGCCGGGTTTTTCTTCGGCGGGCTGGTATCCCTTGCCCTTTTTTGTCAGTACATGCACCACCACCGGCCCTTGTGGTGTATCCCGCACCGTTTCAAGCGTCGAGATCAGGGTGTCGAGGTCGTGGCCGGGGATCGGGCCGATATAATCGAATTTCAGAGCCTGGAAGAGCATCCCCGGCGTGAAGAAACAACGCACCGAATCTTCGCTTTTTTTCAAAAGATTGCGGATATTCTCACCGAGGGTGGAGAGCTCCGACAACTTTTCCTCCATATGCCGTTTGACGCGGCGCATGGTGCGGCCACTGAGTTTGCGGCTGAGGAAACTGGAAAAGGCGCCGACGTTCGGCGAAATCGACATTTCGTTATCATTGACGATGACAATCAGCCTGGCGTCGAGATCCCCGGCCTGATTCAGCGCTTCAAAAGCCATGCCGCCGGTCAGGGCGCCGTCGCCAATCACGGCAATGGCCCGGTTTTCCCGTCCCTGCAGGCTGCTGGCCATCGACATGCCGAGGGCCGCCGAAATCGAGGTTGAGCTGTGGCCGGTGACGAAGGCGTCGTAGGCGCTTTCGCCAGGTTTGGGGAAACCGCTGAGACCGTGGTACTGACGCAGCGTGGCAAAGCGTTCCTTGCGTCCGGTGAGCAGTTTATGGGCGTAGGATTGGTGGCCGACATCCCAGATCAGCCGGTCTTGCGGCGTGTTGAATACCTTGTGCAGGGCCAGCGTCAGCTCGACGACGCCCAAACTCGGCGCCAGGTGGCCGCCGGTCGTGGCCACCGTATTGATGATAACCCGGCGAATATCATCGGCCAGGGCGCGCAGGTCGTTGGTGGACAAATCGCGGATATCCTCTGGTGAGGCGATGGCCGAGAGCTGTGACGGGACTCTGTTCGTTGTTAAGTCAGGCATGTTGGTTTATGGTCCATAGAAAAAACGAGTTTCACATTCAATGTCCGCCGCCATTGCCGGAGCGCTGTGTGAGCAAAACCAGCTTCAGTTAGAGCGCTCAAGGATGTAGCGGGCGATTCCGCGCAGCGGTTCGGCCTTGCCGTCGAACATTTCGAGGCTGGCGATGGCGGCGCGGGTTGCCTCCTGGGCCAGGCGTTTGGTTTCTTCGATGCCAAAGAGCGCCGGGTANNTCTTTGGCGTCGCTGCCCGCCGACTTGCCCAACTGTTCTCTCGTCGATGTGGCGTCGAGCAGGTCATCGACAATCTGAAAGCCCAAGCCAATCTGGCGGCCATAGCCGTCCATCGCCGCCAGTTGCGCTTCCGAGGCGCCGGCGCCAATATC
>DOMU01000063.1 GCA_003509305.1 Desulfobulbaceae bacterium
AAATTAGACAAATCATCGACGATAGATTTTCCCTTTATATATTCATAAATTGCCTTGACTTGCGGTGTTGCGTCGGGAAAACTGGCAAATTCTTTTAGTTGTTCGATATAGAGATCGAATTTTTCCCCACTTCCTTGCAAATATTCATATTGGTCGAATACAGGATGTGGGCATGGGCCGCTGGATCGCCCCATGCTTTGTTCCGTAACGGGCAGACATATTTGTTCGGATGCTACAATGTCGTTGCCGTTCTTATCTTTTTTTGACTTCTCGATTTTATAACAGCGTTGGAATTTGCCATCGCCATCAATGATAATGACTGCAATCCATTCCGTGTTGTTGGATATGGTTGTAGTTGAAAGCGGATAACCTGATTTTAATGCATCCGTATTTCTTTCGTAACTATCCGCCAAATTTTGCCAGAATCCCATCCTATTCCTCCTCAAACAGACCTGCTACGGTAAGGTCATTGTCTATGAGCGTAAAGTCGCGATCATTTTCAAACTCTTTTGCCGTCATTTTGCGGATAACTCGTCGTAATAAAGAAGGATCATCTGGTGCCGGAAATTTGATAAGCCCGTCTTGCATTTTCGCTTTCTTCCATAGACGGACGGAGAGTTCCTCCTTGCCCGTTTCATCTGGATAATCGTAGCCATGAAACATTACCCCAAAATCAAGTTCACCATAGTTATCGTAAAAACTTTCGCCTTCTTCAAAAACGCACGGTTCGACATATCCCTGACATTCCCGTGTTCCGAGGAAAATATCCCGTCGGCCACCTTTTTCAATGCTGCGTTTGGCTATGTTATGATGTTTATGTTCGTTGCGATCAGCTACAAGATTCTTCCGGTATTCGTTCCACTCAAAATGCGCAAGCACCTGATATTCTACATCCCGTAAATAGGTGTAAAATGAAAGGTCGTTTCCTCCGCCCATTTTTATCGGCTTGATTCCTTTAGACTCCGTTTGAATTTTTTGCATTACTCGTACCGCGTCGATATACCAGATAAAAGTCGGTTTCCAATAAACACTTTCGAGAATGCCTTTGAGGGCTTGATAAGTTGGAACTTGATAGGAGAATTTCTCTCCGCCAACTCGCGTTACCGGGTCGGCGAACAGCGCATATCTTCCCACTATTTTTAATTCCACTGAGTTACGTTTTTTATCCATTTAGCACCTCGCTGCGGAGACTGTTTTGAATTCAATCAATAACAAAAAGGCTGCAAGTCAGGTTTGAGCAATAACCCCTTTTCTTTCTGATCATAGTAATCCGAATTCAGAAGATAAAATGCATCATCCACGACTCTAACCGCTTGCCCAAGTACCTTCAGAGTATGTGGATAGACAGAAACTGTATATTTTTGTAGTCCTCTAAGAATACGCATTTTCTCCTTCAGGTCATAACACCGTTGGAAATCACTGACAAGTTGTAAGGCATTACCATAAGGGACAACAATACCTATCTGTCCTTCATCAATTACAGAGAACGCATCCGCCGCTGTTTGAAAAGCGCACGGTAAACCGGTATAGTTTTTGTTATTGCGATTTTTATAAGCAGCCATTCCCAATTGATTATCGTTAAGCAGACTATAAATCGTCACTTTTCCATCTTTAATATAGTAATCCATCTTATTTTGCTGAGCGACGAAGTAATAGTCGTAAAATTCGTTGGCTATTTCATCACTTAAAACATCCTTTCCTTGATTTTCCCGAAATACTCTTGCCGTAACATCCTTTCCTTCTTTAATTTCAGGCAAACGCGAAAGATCTTCTTTCTTGACATCCACAACAAAAACAGACTGAGGTGTTTGATTTCCTTTGTTGCGGTTACATCGCCCAGCAGCTTGAATAATGCTGTCCAATCCCGCCTCTGCACGAATCACACAGTCAAATGAAATGTCTACCCCTGCTTCAATCAGTTGTGTACTCACGCATAATGTTAACCTCTTATTTTTAGCAGTTAAGTTCGTTTTCAATCGGTCAAGAATATCTAAACGATGAGCAGGGCAAAGGTCAGTCGTCAAAAAAAATTTTTCACATGCAATCGGCTTGCATTGCTCATAAACTTTACGAGCATAATTTTTTGTGTTCAAAATCACCAACGTACTTTTATGCTGCGCAACTTGCGTTTTAACTAGAGCCGCAATTTGCACATCATCCATTGCCGGTTGTGTTTTATCTTCAACACGAACCCGCTCAAATATTTTCAATTCTTCCGGTACGATACTGACAATACCAGGATTTTCGGACAACCGTACCGGACGTTCCGTTTTATGAAGGTGTGGTTGTGTGGCTGTACAAAGTAGAATTGTCGATTTGCCAAAAGTTTGCAAAAAATTGACAGCATCATTAAATAGATGGACACATTTTATTGGTAGAGATTCAATTTCATCAAAAATAAGGACTGATTCGGACATATTATGAAACTTGCGCAGCTTCGACGCCTTGTTGCTATAAATCGTCTCTAAAAATTGGACCATTGTAGTCAAAATAATCGGACTCTCCCAGCGAGATGCTAGCAGACGATATTGTTTCTCATCATCATCTTTTTCCGGAACTTCAATGTTCGAATGATGTTCAAAAATTAACTCGTTCGTTTGAAGGTAGGTTTTGCATTGGTCCAGCTCTTTTCCTTTTTTGTCGCATGATTTGCTCTTGTCACATTCCGCTAGTGCGCATCGTATTGTTTTTGCCGTTTGGTCAAGAATTGACAGGTAAGGAATCACATAAATAATGCGTTGCAAGCTATGCTTTTTGGCATGCTTCATAGCAAATCGCAGACTCGACAGGGTTTTTCCACCGCCAGTAGGGACAGACAAAGTATAAATGCCCTGCTGTCTGCTGCCCTCTTGTTGGCATTGTTCCGAAATATGCTTGCGAACATTGTCAAGGGCGCTCTTGTTGGCAAAGCTTGCAAGATAGTTTTCCAACTGTTGAATCAACTTTTCCCAATCTGGCAGTAGATTATTTGGTATTATTCCTGCCGCGTCGCAACGATCTGCATCTACAAGGCAAGAATAAAGCGCTTTCGTTAAAAGATGCAGCATAAAATACGGGGTTAATTTTTTTGTTTGGATTATTTGGCAAAAATTCAGAATTTCCTCTCTTAACTCCGCTTCTTTGACGCTAGGATTAAACTGTTTTTTTGCTTCCTCGTAATGGAGTTTTTCTTCTTCTTTATTGGTTCTGACAGACAAGGTGTTTTTGCCATCAGTGATAGTATCGAACAAGCTATTGTGATGGCTTGCGATGGCGTTCCCAATGATGTCTGTAATTACACGATCATTAATTTTTTCTACCGCATACTTTGCCCCTTGCAAGGCATGAATGACTTCACCACGTATTACAGGTTCGCCACGAAGGCTCCGAGCTAAATAACACTGAAATGCCTGTGTGTATTTTCCAAAATCATGCAGCAATCCAATTGTATGGCCCATATTCGCACAAGCAAAAACATTGGCAAATTTTTGGGTAAGATTTGCCGTATTTTCGATGTGTTCAGAAAGTGTCTGGTCTTTGCGAGCGCTGTAAATCATCTTTTCAACTCCTCGTTGTTTCTCAGAGTTTTAGATAATATCTCAAACCCTAGCGATGATCTTATCCTATTCTTCGTGGCATATGCCAATATAGCTGTTTCTTGTGACAGGCTTACCCCTGTACTGAGCATTGCGGCGACATCGCGGTAGTCCTTGGCCTCAGCGCGTTGCAGCACGACCTTGAGTTTGGTCGCCATCAGATCATTAAAGGAAGCCACCCGCAATACGCCGTCATCAGTGAAGTCCGGCTCTCCTACTCGCCCGAAGGTAATCGTGCCGAAGAAGGACACTTTGACGTACTCCCTTTCGAAGTCCCCATAAGAGACAAGAATAACCCAGGTATTGCTTTGATCCTGGAGAGTTGTGGACTGGACGGCAAACGGAAGAGCCGCTTTGATGGCTTCCCGGTCAAGAGGCTTTTCTGAGAAAAAATCGAAATCAACCGAATGACGATGCCCCAGCCTCAGCGCGACAGCGGTGCCGCCATACAGAGTGAATCCAAGATTCAGCGTGTTACGAAGCTCCGGCCAGAGACGGCGTTGCGCGGGCGGCAATATGTTCATATAAGGTTTGAACGTTGGCGTCACGCGAACCTCCGCACCGGCAAGGCAGGAATACAATCCACGACGGACAGCCCGAGACGGTAGTGCCAATACGCCCAGGAACGCTGGTTGAACCAACCGGCCTCGGCCTGCCTCAAGACCTCGCGCAGCATCTCTTCACCGACCAACGAAGCGAGCAATTGAACATCAGCGTAGTTACCGATGTTCATGACCTGGGCGATCATCCGCAAAGGCATGGCCACAGCCTCATCCGGCGTTTTCCACCAGATGTATTTGTTCGCGAGTGATTTCAGGGTTTCTTGGTAGGTTTGGCTCATAACAGTGTTTGCGATTCGACACCGTCTGGCATGTTCTCATCCACAGTCACTTTATAATCACTGAAACCATGCGCTGGTGTTCCTTTCTCGCCATTCACACGTTCCACGTTCACCTTGTCAAACAACACATGCGCGGGCGCATTGCCCAGCGCGTCGGCGTGCCTGAACACATATAAGCCGCGCGCCGCCATTTCACCGCGCGCGGCGGAACGGTCGTGTTCAAACATGTTGATGAGCGATTGCCAGAGCAGTGCCAAATCGTCATCAGAAAAGCCGGTACGTTCGGCCAGTTTGGCGGAGATAAAACCATGTACGCGGTACAGGCCGTAGGGGATGATGTGTTTGCGGCCCATGGTGCGGTTATCGCCACTCTGTTTTTCCGCTTCGCCTTCAGTCGTCACGGCCATGCGGGTAATGGAAATTTCCAGCGGAACCACCGGGTCGATCGAGCTGGCAAAGGCCAGTTGCACCGGGCCGCGTACCTGTCCGGCGTTGATGCCGGTGGTCATCACCGCGCCGAAAGTACGTACATCAAAAAAATTTGTGCACATCCAGGCGGTAATGGCCCGCGCTTTTGCTTCATCCTTTGGCAGTCTTTTATATTGATCCTTGGCATCCGGCGGAATGTCCAGCGCATCCCAGGCCAGCTTGTGTTGATTATTCAGGATGGCCTTTTCCTGCATGTAGATGGCGTGGCCAGCGGCATTGTCTTTTGCCAGGGTGACGAAATTGCGAATCTTGCGTTTCAGGCAGACGTCGGTCACCAGACCGCGATTGGTTTCCGGGTCGAGGCGGGGCAGGTTGCCGGCATCCGGGTCGCCATTGGGGTTGCCGTTGGTGACATCAAATAAATAGACGAATTCATAACGCTGAGCGAGGGCGGTCATAGCAGTTCTCCATGGAGGTTTTCGGCAGCTTTTTCTTTGTTGGCAGCGTCTTTACCGGCAAAGCGGGCTTGTGACTGGTGATAGAAGCCTATGGCAAAGCGGCCCTGGCTTTCCATAGACAGATTCTTGGGAAAATGGCCGTTTATCCCGTCCAGAATTTCGCTGATATCGTCATCCAGCACATGGGCCAGTCCCGGTTTTTCTTTGCGAACTTTGGCCAGATGATTCTGCGCATTGCGGAGCAACAGCGGGAATACAGTGGCAGGTGTGGCCGAGGCGGCGCCATAATAACGGTCACGGATGGTGGCGTTGATCTGCTTACCTAAGGCGGCACGCTGTACGCCTTCCAGCACGGCAAACAAGCGGCCCAGGCGGTAAGCCACGTCAGCAAGAGAGGGGTCAAGGCTCACGGGTATCTCCTTTTCGGGTTGATGGTTCAGGCGGGCATTTCGTGCCAGCACGGCTTTGCACAGCGCAATACGCAGGTCGGAAATATCGCCGTCGGCGCGAAAACGCATGATGACGTTACCGAGTAAACTTTGTGGATAGCGGTGGCCGGTCAGAATGGCGCGCATCATTTCACCCGCTAATAGCGGGGAAATGTCTTCCGCCTTGGCCTTGCCGTCACGCGATGGCGCGGTGGCATACAAGAGCCGCCATAGCGCCGGTTCGTTCTTCCACGGGATTGGTTCGATGAACAAATCATGATAATGATCGGCGATGCGGCGCACGAAGGCCTCCAGCGTATCGCTCTGCCAGAAACGGATGGAAAGCCGTGAAGCATTGGGAGCCAGCCCGAGTACATAAAAGCGTGTGGCATCGTCGATACCGGGGTCAATTTCATGTAAGGCCCGGCCTTGGGCGATGCCATCCAACACGCTGCGCAGTTTTCCCGTTTCCGTGGCGTCGTCCGGTGGGTCGAGCATTAACGCAAAGAAATCTTCCGCCTGTTCCGCTTTTTGAACATCGCTGGCAATCGCCCAGAACACCACGCTGGCGTCGCCGATCTGTAAACGTTGGCGGTTGTGCTCGCTCCGGCGCAACAAATGATTGAGTACCGTGGTGTACGCGAAGGCGGCGGCTTCGGATACCGGCGCATTGTCACCCTGCTCTTTACTATAGGAAGTAAACGCGTCGAGGTTGAACGAGACGATGGAGGCGCCGGAACTCTGTGCGCCATTGACGCCTTTGATTCCCGGATGCAGCCGCGCCAAGGGCAACTGCTCGCCAGTGACCAGGCACAGACTTTTCTTTGCCTCGCCGTCATTCAGAAGTTTCGTTCGCAATATTCTCGCTGCTGGACGTTCGTGCAGGTATTGGCGTGAACCATCGTCTACGCGGAAGATGAAATTGGCATCCAGCATTTCTTCCTTGAAAAACGGGAACTCCGAAAAACGTTCAGGCCTCCACCAATCAAAAAACTTCAGCAGCGCTTGCAAACCGAAATCATCGCAACCCGCCAGCCATGAACCATGTGAAGCCTTGAATACCTCGTGCTCTTGTGTGGTACGCTCACTGGTTTTAGCGCTGGCACCCAACACGTAGCTGCTTTTGTCCCACAGAAAATTCGACTTGATGCCCGCAGTGCGTTTTGCGGGCTGCGGTACTGTCATTGTTTGGGGGACGGGCTTCTTGCCCGATGTGTTGCGCAGATCAAGCACGTCTCTGAGCTCGCCGTCTGGGGCAATCAGCAAGGCATAGCTGATTTTCTCGTCGCTGTAACCGAACGCGGGTGCTTTGCCCTGCGCTGACAGCCGGTGGTAATACTCGTTGAGCGCGGAAAGAATCATGCCTTGACCTCCTCGCCGGACAGTGGCGGCACAGTGATGATTCCGTCCACCATCCGGGCGCGGAAAAAGAGCGGCGTCATCTCATGAGCGAAATCAATGTCGTGTAGCATCCATCCCAAGTCACGGTCGCGCTCGTTTTCGGCCAACTCGCTTTCGGGTAACGTGCCGCCATGCTCAATCAAGGTGAATGCGGCAGGAAACTCGCGCACCCCCAGGCAGGGCATGTGAAAGCATTGCCCCTTGCGGGCGCGGCGGTTGAAAATATCCAGATGCTTGCCTTCGTTGTCCGTTGGCCCGGCCTGGCCGGTGAGCTTGAAATGCGCTTCAATGACGTAGGCCACATCGCGCAATACCGTCGCTGCCCTCTGCTGACGGTCTTCGTCGACCAGCGTAAACAGCTTGTCACTTATTGTGCCGGATTTCATGGCGCCGCTGACGCTGCTGGCCGAAAGCTTGCCGCCGACCTCGTTGCGGCGGATGGATTCAAAACGGATCGGTTTCAAAACGTGAATACGGTCGATCACCCAGCGGATTGCCGGTTTCCAGTGGATCGCTTCCAGAATGCCGCGCGCGGCGGACGGGGTGATAACATCATAAGAAACGCGCTCTACCTTCATTTCCGGCCGGGTGAAGCAGGCGCGTTCGCCAGTGAGGTGGAGGCGGATGCCGTAACTCATAAATCCTCCATGCACCCGCAAGGGGCGCGACTGAACTAATACTGCAAATCCACGCGCCCGCGAGGGGCGCGACCCTATCTCCCTTACAAAAATTGTTTCAATCCAGGCTTTAGATAAATTTTTCTGTCAGTCGCCCCAAAAGCAGTGAACCGTTTAAACATAATATCAAAGTGATCAACCAAAACCAAAAGGGCACATGTTTGCGTATTCTTAAATCTAAATTTAATTTGCACGAAAAATCGGCTTCGTTCGGATCTTGCATGTCTGCATCTCATGTTTTCTTGTTAACGAACGAAGCTTATAAACTTGTTCAGTTTATGTAGAGTAGAATTTTTACCAGATTAACCTCTCCGTCTTCACAAACGTCGGGTCCTCCCACAGCAAGCCCAATTGCGCGTCATACAAACTGTCATTCATCAGCTCCATAAACTGTTCGCCGAAGCGTTGTTCCGCCACCGGCTGAACCGCTCCCGCGCCACGCAAGGCATAAAGCACAGACTGTGGCACTTGTACCGTGTAAGCTTGCAAGTGGCGGGCGATGGCGCCCGGTTTTTCCGCGAAGCGTAACTTTTCCAACAAAGCTTTAACCGGGCTTTCTTCTTCTTCGTCCGTCTTGAACGCTACGATGATGGGATATTGCACATTGTCGATTATCCGGAACTTTTCAGCTACGGTCTCGAAGGGCATGCCATCAATGCCGCCGTCTCTGAACAGGCCGAGGATATTGCGCGCGTCAAGCGCCTCATCGCCTTTCTGCCAGTACAGTTCTTTGAAATACGCCTTGATAGCCTCCAGTGAGAGCGGATCGTCGGCATGGTGGCGTAGTGTCGAACGCATGGCCTGGGCAAACTGCTTCAATTCCGGCGGTGGAGGCCAGAGATCAGTGCTGAAGATGTGTACGAGGCTGTCATCACGGTCTCGTCGCCCTTCCCGGTTGCACCGGCCTGCTGCCTGGGCAATCGAATCCAGCCCGGCTTCGGCCCGCAGCACATAAGGAAAATCAATATCCACACCCGCCTCAATCAACGAGGTCGATACCAGCCGGCACGGGCGTCCATGTTTGAGATCGGCGCGGATGGTGTCGAGCGCCTGACTGCGGTGACGCGCGCACATGAAGGTGGAGAGGTGGCGCGCTCCGGATTCTTCATGAATGGAGTCGAATAAGGCCCATGCATGCCGGCGATTGTTGGCGATGCACAGCACCTGAGGATTGTCTTTAAGGCGTTTTGCCAAGGCTTCATCATTTTGCTCGCCAATGTAGGTGACGCGCACACGTTCCAATTGCCGGTACAGATTTTTAGGTTCAGGCGCCAGTTCACGGACATCGCTCAGGCCATTGGGGAACCCTTCGGCAGGGTTTTCCGCATCAGCATTCAGCGCCGGTTGCGTCGCGGTGCAGAGCACAATGCTGCACCGGTAATTGCGCGCCAATTCGCTGATGGCGGCCACGCAGGGGCGCATCAGCTTGAGCGGCAGCGTCTGCGCTTCGTCGAGAATGATGACGCTACCGGTAATGTTATGCAGTTTGCGGCAGCGAGAGGAACGGTCAGCGAACAGACTTTCAAAAAATTGTACAGCCGTGGTGACAATAACTGGTCTGTCCCAGTTTTCTGCCGCACGGCGCAGTTTATCACGGCTCCTTTGGTCTTTCAGCCTGCTGTCATCGAAAGCGCTGTGGTGTTCGAGCACCGCCGCTTCGCCCAGCTCACCAAATGCCTTACGAAATTCGGCAGCATTCTGTTCGATGATAGAGGTGAACGGAATGACATAGATGACACGCCTGAAACTGTGGGTTAGCTGGTGGGCCAGAGCATGGTCAAGCGCGAAAGCCATCGAGGTCAGCGTTTTCCCGCCGCCGGTGGGTACGGTAAGCGAAAATAATCCTGGCGGTAAAACAGCCTGCTCGCGTCCATGGCGCAGAATATCGGCACGCAATTGGTTTACTTCAGAGTCAGCTTTGAATGTCGATAACTTTTCGTTGAGCTTGTCTCGCAACTCCGTTAACGACGGGCCGCTGTCGCGCAATGCAAGATGGTTTTCTATTTTGTCGTAAAACGCCTCGGTATCAAGGAAGTCGGCATCAACCACGCAGGAATAGAGCATGCGGGTCAGGAATGCCAGTTGGAACATTCTCAGATCGGGCCGGGGTTTGAATCCTTGCGGCGGCGAACATTGTTCTGGCAATGACACTTCCGCTTGCCATGCGGGCAATAATTCCGGCGTGCCACTGCGTGCCAGGCGTTCCTTCAGCGAGGAACGTGTTCCGCTGTCCCGCCCATTGGCCAGTCCGGCATGGTGTCCGGCGATGCTATAGGCAAGCAGTGTACCCAGGTTCTCTCCGTAGCCTTTGATTACCTGCCGTGCGCCCTGTATTGCATGTTCGGCCCGGATATTTTCACCAGCAATACGACACTGAACTTCCTCTGTATATTTGCCCAAGTCATGGAGCAAACCGGCGATATGCGCCAGTCCGGCGGCGTTGAATAGTTCGGCAAATTCAGCAGCCAATTTGGCAACACTGTAGAGATGGTTCCTCAGGGGCTGCCAATCAGAGCGGTCCAGGCGATCCGTGGAATGGGCATAGAAGTGCTCTGGTATCTCTTCTTTTTCTTTCATATTGATTGCTTCATCTATCGATATGCTCTGGAGAGAGACATAGCATTTTCTGCACTTATCTGCACAGTAGCGTCAATAATTCAAATGAATAATAGCATGTCGCCTCATGCTTAAATTAAAGTACATATCCATTTCGGATGGAAATAAAAAAACTCCCTACTTCTTCACAAACCTGAGCATCACCTTGTATTTTCCCGGGGCCAGGTCCTTGGGCAGGATGGTGCCGTCAGGGATCATCAGGGTCAGTACCCGACCGCGCTGGGAAGTCACCTCCTTTCAGCCAGGTTGGAGATATTTCTCAAAAGAATGACGCGGCCCCGTACTTCGATCAGGCCTTCTTCCGTCATTTTGGCGAAAATCCGCGATAAAGTTTCCGGGGTGGTGCCGAGCAGACTGGCCAGTTGTCCCTTGGAAATATCCAGGCGCACCTGGGCGCGGTTCTCCTGCTCTTCCGACAGATAGAGTAAATATGATGCCAGGCGGGAAGGGACTTCTTTCAAGGAAAGGTTTTCGATCTGGTCGGCAAAGCGGCGTAAGCGCAGCGCCATCAACGCCAGAAGATTGATGGCGATGGCGCTGTCGGCGAGAAGCCTGGTAAATTCACGGCGGGGAAAATACAGCAGGCGGCTGGCGGCGAGCGTTTCGGCGTTGGCCGGAAAAGGCCAGCCTCGGAACACCGCCACCTCGCCGAAGGGTTCGCCGGGGCCGAAGATATGGAGGATATGTTCTTTGCCGCCGGGTGACAGCTTAAAAATTTTGACCTTGCCGTCGGCGACCAGATAAAACCCGGCGCCGTCGTCACCCTCGGCAAAGATGCTTTCGCCGCGCTCGTAACGTTTTTCGACGGCGATGGCCGCGACCACCGCCAGTTGCTCCGGTGGCAGGCCGTCAAAGAGCGGCGAAGCGGCGAGTACATCGATTGTTGTCAGGTTTCTCAGCAAACGCGGCTTCATGGCATCCTCCGGTAAAAGTTGGCTGTGGCCATCAGCCGGCGCGGATCAGGTCAAGCAGATCCTCCGAACTGAGGCGGGCGCTGAGGTCGCTGCCTTCAAGCAGGGTACCGGCCAGCTCTCGCTTGTCCTGGTGCAGTTTGACGATCTTCTCTTCGATGGTATTTTTGCAAACCAGCCGGTAGATGGTGACTGGCCTGGTCTGGCCGATGCGGTGCGCCCGGTCCGAGGCCTGATCCTCAATGGCTGGGTTCCACCACGGATCCATATGAATGACATAATCGGCGGCGGTCAGGTTCAGGCCAAGACCACCGGCCTTCAGGCTGATGAGAAAAACATCGCCGATGCCAGCCTGGAAATCATCGACCCGCTCTTTGCGCAGCTTGGCGCTGGTGGCGCCGTCAAGATACTGGTAACGCACGTCTTTTTCATCGAGCAGCTTGCGGATAATCTGCAAGTGGGAGATGAACTGGCTGAAGACCAACACCTTGTGGCGGCCGGCAAGCAGATCATCCAGAGTCGAGGAGAAAAGCTCCAGTTTGGCACTGGGGATGGTCGAATTCGGGTCGATCAGGCGCGGGTTGCAGCAGGCTTGGCGCAGGCGCATGATTTCGGCCAGAATCTGCAAGGGCCGCCCCTTGGTGTCGCCGGAATTTTCCAGGGCGTCGATGGCCTGCTGGCGGATGGCCTCGTACAGGTGCGTTTCCTCTGGCCCCATCTCGACATCAAGCGTGACTTCCGTGCGTGAAGGCAGTTCTTCCAAGACCTGCGATTTGATGCGGCGCAGGATAAAAGGACGGATCAGCTTCTTCAGCTTCAAACGGGCGTCACGGTCTTGGTAGCGCTCGATTGGCGTGGCGAAACGCTCGTTGAAGCTGGTCAGGGTGCCGAGCAGGCCGGGGTTGATGAAGTGGAAGAGATTCCACAACTCGCCCAAATGATTTTCAATCGGCGTTCCGGTGGTGATCAGGCGGAAACGGCTTTTCAGGGCCATGGCCGCGCGCGAGCGTTTCGTCGCCGAATTTTTGATTGCCTGCGCCTCATCAAGGATCACCGTTTGCCAGTTGACGGTCGAAAGCAGTTCCTCTTCTTGTTGCAAAAGGGTGTAGGTGGTGATCAGCAGGTCGAAGGGGCCGAGCGCGGTGATTGCTTCCTTGCGGTCGCGGCCCAGCAGTTGCTGGATTTTCAAAGTCGGCGTGAAACGGTTGACTTCGGTCAGCCAGTTGGTGGAAACCGAGGTCGGCGTCACCACGAGCGATGGTCCGTCGCCAGCGTGCTGTAAAATGATGGCCAGCGACTGCACGGTCTTGCCAAGGCCCATGTCATCGGCCAGGCAACCGCCGACGCCCCAATGGGCCAGCCGCGCCAGCCAGTTATAGCCTTCACGCTGGTAATCGCGCAGGTCGGCGCGGAGCGTCGAAGGCAACTCCGGCATGTAGTGTTGCAGGGCGTCGATTTTCCGCAAATGCTCGCGCCAATCGGTCATCGGTCTCGGTCTGAACCTGGCTGACAAATTCCTCCATTGCGATGGCGGCCAGCGGATGTAAAAGCACCTCCTGGCTGTCTTTGCCGTCGCTTGCGCCATAGAAATTCAGCTCGTCGAGGCGCTTTCTGAATTCTTGAGTCAGGGCCAGATACTGGCCATCGGCCAATTCGACGAAACGGCCCGGCTGCTTTTTCACGCGGGCCAGCAGATCCTTCAGTTCAATGACTTTGCCCTGATCGAGGACAAGCCGCCCGCTCAAAGCGAACCAGCTTTGCCGGTTGGTGCGAATCTTCAGATTCAGGCCGGAGAGCGAAGCCCGGTGGCGGATTGACAACCGTTCGCCTTCCGGCCATTCGATCACTACCCGGTCGCGGATCCGCTGCAATTCATCGAGGACCTGCAAACAATCCGCCGGGTCTTCAAGCAACCATTCCCGCTCGCCGTCGTGCTCCATATCCATAGCCAGATCGAGCACCGAGCACAACTCTTCGACTTCTCTCGCCTTTTCCTCTTCGAGATGCAGGTCGCGGCGGGTTTGCAGCCGTTCGCCGCCAATCTCGGCCATGATGTGCTCCACTCCTTGTCCCGGTTTCAGATAGTGGCTGCCGCCGGGAAAAGGCCGGACAAACATCGAAAGCCGAAAGCCGCCGCCGAAGGGATGCAGGTGCATATAGATGGTTGAATCGGCCTCGACGGCGCGGATGGCCGCTTGCGATGTCCCGGTCGAGGCGATCACCGAATGCACGGTCATGAACGACGAGATGTTCCCGATGGCGGCCATCACCTGGTCGGCGGCGGCACGCGGCACCAAAAGGCCGTTTTTGCCGGTGATGGTGGCGATGTGGCGGTGTTTGTCGTTGATTTTGATGATGCGGAAACGGCTTGGAGTTTCCTGGTGGATAACCAAATCGCCGTTGCCGATTGGCTGGGCGAAGCGGATGTGCAGATGGTCGCCGCGCTCTTCCACCAAGAGTTCCGGTTCGCCGCCGATAAATTCCACCGGCGTCATCGCCGTGGTGTCGAGAAAAAGATGGGGATGGCCGATCATCGCCGGCAACGCCTTATCAAGATCGAGGCGATAGGTGAACGATTCACTATCGGCGCCCTGAATCTTTTCTATGGCCGCGACTATCCGACGGTCCTGCGGGCTGAGAAAAGGCAGGTGCCGCCCCTGCGTCAGCCGCTTCAGCGATAGAATCCGCCCCTTGCCCCATTCGCCGTGGGTTTTCCGCTGCTCCTTCGGAGTGATAACAAGTTCCCCCTGTTGCCGCTCGACGATCCAGGCCAAGCGCGCCGATTCTCCTTGAAGTCCCGGCGGGTTGGGAGCGGCGTTCAGGTGAATCAGGGCTTCCAGGCCGCGTTTCCAGGATTCTTCCGGCGCCAGAATCGTCACGAGGGAAATGGCTGAGGTTTGATCCCGCAACTCACGCTCGCGGCGGTGGTACGTGCTGTCCTCTTCCTTCTGGGCGGCCAGGATGGCGGCGCATTGCAGGGCAATCAGGCGATAGCCGTTTTTGGCGGCGGTCTCGAGCCTGGCGACGATGATCTCT
>DOMU01000028.1 GCA_003509305.1 Desulfobulbaceae bacterium
GGCAGGCAAAGAGGCGCGGGCCTCCTGGCTGATCGGGCGGCACCTCGCCACAAGCGCCGCGCCAACGCCGCATATGTACGCCTTCGATGAAACCAGTCTGGCACTCCTGTGCGAAGATTTAGGCGATATGCGGCTTTTCACGCTGGCGCGGGCACTGAATCAGGATGATCCCGCTGACCGGGAAAAACTTCTCGCCCTGTACCGGCAAACTGTCGGCGCGCTGCTGGCCATGCAGCTTCAGGCGGCGGCGGGCTTTAACCCTGACTGGTGCTGCGATACGCCGGTCTATGACCGGAACCTGATGCTGAAACGGGAATCCGGCTATTTTCTGCGCGCCTTCTGGTGTGATCTGCTTGGCCAGAAAGAACCGGCGGCTTTGGCGGCGGAGTTCCGGCAACTGGCGGCAATAGCCGCCCAGGCTCCCGCTGTCTTTTTTCTGCACCGCGATTTCCAGTCACGCAATATCATGTTCCACGAGGACAGGCCGCGCTTCATCGACTACCAGGGCGGGCGGCTGGGGCCGCTGGCTTATGACCTGGCCTCGCTGCTGATCGATCCCTATGTTGGCCTGGATCAGGCGATGCGGCGGGAATTGCTGCGGTTTTATCTGGCCGAGTTACGGCCAAGGTTGCCGGTTGACGAGGAGGAATTCCGCCGCCACTTCCTGGCCCTGGCCACGCAGCGTAATTTACAGATTCTTGGCGCCTTCGCCTTTCTCAGCCAGCGGCGCGGCAAGACCTTCTTCGCCGCCTACCTGCAACCGGCGCTGACCGGCCTGAACCATCTACTGGCCGATGGCATGTTTTCTTTCCTGCCGATACTGAAAAGCTGCGCCCAGCGCGCGGTGGACTTGTTGAATAAAGGAGGTTGCCAATGACGGGTGTACTGCGGGGAATCCGGGTACTGGATATTTCCCGGCTGTTGCCGGGGCCGTATTGCAGCATGATGCTGGCCGACCACGGTGCCGAGGTGATTGCCGCCGAGGACAGGAAATTCCTCGCCGATGGTTTGTTCTTTCACGACCTGTACCGCAACAAGCGCCATATGTCGCTGAACCTGAAAGCGGCGGCGGGCAGAGAAATCTTCCTGGCCCTGGCCGCGAAAAGTGATGTCATCCTTGAAGGGTTCCGGCCCGGTGTCACCAAACGGCTCGGTGTCGATTACGAAGCTGTCCGCCAGATAAATCCCGGCATAATATACTGTTCTATTACCGGCTATGGCCAGACCGGGCCAGACCGCGACCTGGCTGGCCACGATGTCAATTACCTCAGCGCCGCCGGAGTCCTGGATCTGATTGGCCAGCCTGGCCAGCCTCCGTCCATCCCCGGTGTGCAGATTGCCGATATCGCCGGTGGCATGAACGCCGCCCTGGGCATTGTCCTGGCTTTATTCGAACGCGGTCGCAGCGGCCAGGGCCAGTACCTAGACATTTCTATGACCGATGGCCTGCTTGGCTTCATGACGCTGCCAGCTATTTTACAACAGCGGGGGCAGCGGATGCGCCGCTCCGGGCATCTGCTGTCGCACCGTTACGCCTGCTACTCGACCTACGCCACCGCCGATAACCGCTATCTGTCTTTGGGCGGGCTTGAGCCGCGCTTCTGGAAAAACCTGTGCCAGGGTCTGGCCGTACCGGAATATATCCCGCTGCAATACGACGAGGAACGGCGCGAAGAGATTATCGCCCGTTTTCGTAAAATTTTTCTCAGCAAAAACCTGGCCGCCTGGAATGAAATTCTGACCAGGCTTGATGTCTGCTACGCCGCCGTGGCAACACTTGATGAAGTCTTCGTCTCGCCGCTCTTCACGGCACGGAACATGCTTGTCCGTCATACCCATCCTGATGGCAAGGAAAGTATCGGCTTCGCCAGTCCGGTCAGGCTGAGCCTCACTCCGGCGACCGTGCGCAGCCAGCCGGTGGCCTTTGGCGCCAATACCCGCCAAATTCTTGCCGAGCTGAGCTATGGCGAAAAGGAGATCGACCAGCTTTTCAAGGATGGCGTGGTATAAAAATCATTTGCCCGCTCCAGCGGCGCGGTAATACGTCACCAATTCCTCAAGCTTCCGCAGCGCCGCGCCGGAAGCAATGATTGTCCGCGCGAGAGCAATACCTTCAGCCATGTCCTTCGCTTTGCCCGCCGCCATCAAAGCGGCGCCGGCATTCATCGCCACCATATCGGCCTTTGGGCCTGGTTCACCGCCCAGAATCACCTTCACCTGCGCCGCCGCCTCTTCGCCGTTTCCACCGCCACGAATGTCGGCCAAGCTGGCGCGTTCGATGCCGAACTGTTCCGGTGTGATGCTGTAGCAATCGACCTGGCCATCGTGGCCGTCGGCAATGTGAGTGGGGCCCGTGATGGTGATTTCGTCGAGATTGCCCTGCCCGGATTCGCCGCAGACGATCAAGACCCGTTTCATCTTCAGGCGCACGAGCACCTCGGCCAGAACTTTGGTCAAGCCCGGTTCATAGACGCCCGACACCTGAACGTTGGCGCCAGCCGGGTTGGTCATCGGGCCAAGAATGTTGAAAATGGTGCGGATGCCGACTTCCCGTCTGGGCGTAATGGCATAGCGCATGGCCCCGTGCAGCATCGGCGCGAAGAGAAAGCCAATGCCGACGCGGCGCACACAGTCGGCGACTTTTTCAGCGGGTAAAGTGAGATCAACACCCAAAGCTTCGAGCACGTCGGCGCTGCCACATTGTGACGAGACGGCGCGGTTACCATGTTTGGCCACGGTGACGCCACCGGCGGCGATAACAAAAGCCGATGTCGAGGAAACGTTGAAGGTGCCGGCGCAGTCGCCGCCGGTGCCGACAATGTCGAGCAAGATTTCGCCGCCCGCCGTATCGACACCGGTATTGACGAAGGTGGCTTTCTTCCGCATCACCCGCACCGCGCCGGTGATTTCATCGACGGTTTCTCCCTTCATGCGCAGGGCGGTGATGAATGAGCCAATCTGCGCCGGGCTGGCGTTGCCGCTCATGATTTCGTCCATCACTTCGCGCATATCGTACTCGTCGAGATGGCGTCCGGCCACAACCTGGCTAATGGCTTCCTTGGTATTCATGGTGTCCTCGTTTCAGCGCAACATTGCCGGATAGGCCGGATCGATGAAATTTCGCAGCAGGTGAACACCCGCCGGGGTCATGATTGATTCGGGATGGAACTGCACGCCTTCGACGGCCAGGCTTTTATGGCGCAGGCCCATCAATTCGCCGCTATCCGTGCGACAAGTAACTTCCAGGCAATCGGGCAGCGCCGTCGCATCGGCGACCAGCGAATGGTAGCGCATACCATCGAAGGGATTGGGCAATCCCGTGAAAACGCCACGCCCGTCATGGCGCATCGGGCTGGTCTTGCCGTGCATCAGCCTGCTGGCACGCACCGTCCTGCCGCCAAAAGCCTCGTTGATCGACTGATGACCGAGGCAAACGCCCAAAATCGGCATCGCACCGGCAAGGCGGACAATGGCGGCAACGGAAACACCCGCCTCTTTCGGGGTGCGAGGGCCGGGCGAAATCAGCAGGCGGCGTGGCGAAAGCCTAGCGATTTCATCCAGGCTTATCGCATCATTACGATGTACCTGAATCTCTTCATCCTGCCCTTCGCTGAAAAGAATACCAGCCATGGTCTGGACGATGTTGTAGGTGAAGGAATCGTAATTATCAATTATAAGGATCATGACTAAAATCCCTTGTAGGCCAGTTCCACCGCTCGCCGCAGTGCCATCGACTTATTGATGGTCTCCTGATACTCACGCTCAGGGTCCGAATCGGCGACGATGCCGGCCCCAGCCTGAATCGACAATTTACCGGCATAGGCGATTATGGTGCGGATAGTGATGCAGAAATCCATAGCGCCGCCAAAGCCGAAATAGCCGACGGCGCCGGCATAGGGGCCACGGCGCTCCGGCTCGAGTTCGTTGATGATTTCCATGGCCCGGATCTTCGGCGCGCCGCTGACCGTGCCCGCCGGAAAGCAGGCGGCGACAACATCGAACTGATCCTTACCCGCCGCCAGTTTGCCGCACACGCCACTGACCAGGTGCATGACGTGGCTGTAGCGTTCGACAACCATCAGGTCGCGTACCGAAACCGAGCCACCTTCAGCGATGCGGCCAACATCATTGCGGCCCAGATCAACAAGCATGACATGCTCGGCCCGTTCCTTTGGGTCGGCGAGAAGTTCTTTTTCCAGCGCCAGGTCTTCCTCTTCGTCCTTCCCACGCCGGCGCGTGCCAGCAATTGGCCGCAGCTCAATTTCGCCGCCGGTCAGCCGCACGAGAATCTCCGGCGACGAACCGATCTGCGTCACCTTTCCCAGTTGCAGATAGAACAGATACGGGCTGGGGTTGACCTGTCGCAGGGCACGGTAAAGACGCACCGGCAACAGCTTGGCTTCGGTTTGAAAACGCTGCGACAGCACCACCTGAATAACGTCGCCGGCGAGAATATACTCTTTCGCGCGCTCGACCATGGCGGCGAAACTACCCGGCGTCATGTTGGCGGTGAACTCCGGTTCGGCGATCGATTCGGTTATAAGCAGGCGATTTTCGGCGTGGTTGCGGTAATGAACCCGCAACGCTCCTCGCAGCCGGACAATCAAGGCGCGCAGGCGCTCGATGGCATCGGCATAAACAGCGTCGACATCATCGGAGCCGGAGAGGCGTGTCCAGCAGATCAGCGTCGCCTTCTGCCGCAGGCTGTCGTGGGCCACAAGCAGGCGCGGCACCATGAAAGCAGTGTCAGGGTAGGGCAATAATGGCCGTTTGTTGGGCAAATCTTCCAGCGAGCGCACCAGGTCATAACCCAAATAGCCGATCAGTCCGCCGCAGAAACGCGGCAAACCAGGAACTTCCGCGGCGGCGAGTTTAGCGAGCAACCGGCGCAGGGCCGGTAGCGGCTGGCCGGTAAAGCGGCGGACTTTTTTATTGCCGTCTTCACGGATAGTAATGCGCTTACCCCGGCTGGTAAAAGACAGCAGCGGGTCGCAACCGATGAACGACCAGCGGCCCCACTTTTCACCGCCCTCCATGCTTTCAAAAAGAAACTTATCACCATATCCCACAGACATTTTCATGAACAGGGTCAAAGGCGTGTCGAGGTCGGCGGTGATTTCCATGGCCACCGGCACCAGACGGTGCCGGACGGCAAGCTCGTGAAAATGGGCGATATCCGGGAAAAACGGCTGGTCGGACATGGGGAGACTCTGGGGCACGGGGACATGGGCGCCCATCCCTGAAAACCGGTGGCCGGGGCGAGCGCCCAGAGAAACTTACAAAAAAACGCAGGCCACGGAACCGGGCGATTCCGTGGCCTGTGGACCAAACAAAAACCCGAAACGCTGACAGCTTACGCTTCCGCGGCGACTGTGGCCATGGCGTTGACTTTTTTGGTCAGCCGGGAAATCCGCCGGGATGCGTTTCTTTTGTGGATAGTGCCCTTGGCGGCGGTCTTGGCGATGACGGAAACCGCCTTACGCAGAATTTCCGCCATATTTTCCTGGGAACCAGCGGCCACCGCTTCGTTGACATCACGGATGGCGTTCTTCATCCGCGACTTGTTCATGCGGTTACGCCCGCGTCGCGCCAATGACTGACGGTTTCTTTTTTCGGCTGATTTATGATTGGCCACGAATTTTTCTCCTTTGATTGTACGAATAGCGCCCAGTGGCGACACAACAGAATGAAAAAAGAATTATATTATCTTGTTTCGCACTGAAGTCAAGAAGCTATTCGCGGCGAGGACGGACTGTTTGCACTTCTCCAGGCCGAGCGCTTCTTAACGAGGCAGTCGTAATGCGAGTCTTTCCAACCGCGCCGTTTCCTCACCGTTTCCAGTAGCGGAAGAAAATCTTGACCACACCAGGAATGGCTTTGAGACGGCACATAACGGATGTTCCGGCGGCCAGATTGAAAATAGACTGAATTCCGCGATAGACATCCGCTGAATAGGGCTGCCACCAGAGATTATGCTTGATCCCCGGCAGAAGCTCATCCACCACCACCTTGGCTTTGAGCATTTCGCGGAAGCCGTCTTCGCCATGGGTTTTGCCGAAGCCGGAATCGCNNCCCCAGGGAGTCTCGGCCAGGCCATGCGACATCAGATGATCGTTGATCATCACCGCGCCGGCGTTGATCCGGGCCGCCAGTTCCCGCGCTCGGCGGCGATCCTTCGACCACACCGAGCCGGTGAGAGCGTAAGGGCAGGCATTGGCAATCCGCAGCGCTTCCTCGTCATTTTCCACTTTCAATACCGCCACCACCGGACCAAAGATCTCTTCGGCCATGACCGGCATCGTTTCGTTCACTTCGGTTAACACAATGGCCGGGGCAAAGAGGCTGTCATCATCAAGACTCGCACCCGGATTTTTGGCGGCAACGACCGCGCCAGCCGCGACACAGGCCGCCACCTGATTCCGCACCGTCGCCTTCTGACGCGGGCTGATCATCGGCCCAAGATCGGAATCCATACCGCTGCCGCTTTTTAAGCCTTCCACGGCAACGCGAAGTTTTAGCAGAAATTCATCATATACCTGCTGATGAACCAGCACCCGCTGAATCCCGGCGCAGGACTGGCCGGCATTGGCAAATCCGGCCCAGACAATGCCCCAGACCGCCCGGTCCAAGTCCGCATCCTGACGGATAATGGCGGCATCGGCCCCACCCAGTTCCAGTACCAGCGGCAGCAAGCGGGACGCGGCCAAGGTCATGAGCTGGCGCCCGACTTCGGTCGAGCCGGTGAAAAAGAGTTTATCGACACCACCGTCGATAAAGGCGGGGCCTGCCTCTTTTCCTGGCATTTCCACATGGGTGAAAAGACCCGGCGGCAGACCGGCGGCGGCAAATACCCGCGCTAACACCCGCCCCACCTCAGGCGTATCCGTGGCTGCCTTCAGAACCACCGCGTTGCCGGCTAAAAGGGCCATGACGATTTCGGAAAAGGGAATGACAAAAGGATAATTCCACGGCGAGATAATACCGATTACGCCCCAGGGCGTATAGCGCATCCGGCTTTGTTTGTTCAAGAGGAGCAAATTTCCTCCCCAGACCCGGCGCGGCGCAAGAAAGCGTTTCCCCCATTTCCGGTAATACCTGATCGCCATAGCCGCCGGAAGAACTTCCGTGGCCAGGGCGTCCAGCCTGAGTTTTCCCGTATCATGATGAATGATATCGACAATTTCCGCGCCGTAATCGGCCAGATAGCGTTCCGCTTTTTTCAGACAGGCGGCGCGATCGGCATAGGGAGTCTTTGCCCACAGCGCCTGAGCGCTTCTGGCGCGGGTAATAATGCCGGTCAGACTGACGTCAGCGACCGATCCGCCGGTTTCTGTTTTATCCATTGTGCTTACCCCTCCTTTCTTCCCGCGAAGGTATCCATTGAGCGGTTGATGCCGAAGAAATCGGCAACCGCGTCAGAAACCGCGACCGGCAGGAGCCGGATCAGATAGACACTATAGACAAACCACGGCAGCAGCAGCCGTTTTTTCCTTCGCAATACCGCATTGACGATGCGCCGGGCCACGACTTCGCTGTCGAGAATCGGCAGCAAAGCGGAAAACCGGGTTTTCACCCCGGCAAACATCCCGGTATTGATAAAAAATGGGCAGACCACCGTGGTGTCCACCTGGCTTTTCAGGCGCCGAAGTTCCATGCGGATGGCTTCATGAAAACCAAAGGCGGCGAATTTGCTGGCCGAATAGTCGGCAAGACCGGTAACGCCGATGATACCAGCCGCCGATGAGATCGTCACCACATGGCCGGCATTGCGTTCAATCATTGAGGGCAGGAAGGCCTTACAGGTCCAGAACAAGGGATGGACGTTGACGTCAAGAGTTTTCAGGATTTTCTCGTCCGGAGTTTCAAGAAAGGTGGAACCCGATACCACGCCCGCATTATTGACCAGCACATCAACCGGTCCCAGCTCGGCGACAAGTGATGCCGCTTTTTCATACACCGCTTCACGGCTGGCCACATCGCAGACCCGCCCTTTAATGAAAATGCCTTTGCGGCGCCCCTCATCCTCTAACGTCTGCAGGGCATCGGCGTTGATATCCCAGGCCACAACCCGCGCCCCCTCCTCGGCAAAACCCAAAGCCATGAGCCGGCCAATGCCACTGGCGCCGCCGGTGATCAGAACAAGCTGGTTCCGGATATTTTTCATAATTTCACCATGTAAAAGCCCTGGGACAGCAAATTTATAAGCCAAGCAGGCCGTCGCCGACAGTTTTGTCGGCCTTTACACCGACGTTGTAGCGGTAATACATCGCAGCAAAAGTTTCACCAGGAATGGTTCCCTTGACCTGTCCCTGCCAGGTGAGCGTCAGGCCCTTGCCGGGAACGTACAGAGTTTCCGAGGTCAAACCTGGCGCCATGTCTTTATCGAACCAGGAAGCGAAGGTGTCAATATCCTTGCGGTTGGCCGTGACCAAAGCCGGTGGATTGGCCTCTCCGATCAGTTCGATAAAACCTTCCTTAAGTTTTTGGGCCGTGGCTTTACTGGTCAGATAATGGGTCAGCACATACTTCATCTGCTGAGAGGTAATTATCGTCTCGGCATCTTTGCTGGGCTGTTCCAGATACAAACCAACGGCATAGACCTTGACGATACCGAATCTTTTCAGAAAACCGACGCCGTTCAGGCGCAGTGTTTTCCCATCAATCACCTTCTCTTTGGGAAATTGCACGCCAAGGATTTCGACTGTTGCCGTTTCGGCCAGGGCCAGAACCGGCATAACCAGCATTGCTACAGTCGCCAGCGCCAGAAAAAATATCCGTCCACTCATTTCCGCACCCCTTATGAATTGTAAAAAGAAAAGTAAAAAGAAAAAAGCGCCAAAACAAAACCGCGCCGTCCCCGGACTGGGAAGCGGCGCGGTGTCAGACCCTCAGAAGACGGTACAACTCTTAGAAGCGATACTGAAATCCTGCGCTCACCAGTATGCCGGCCATATCGCTGAACTCACCGTTCGCATGACCGCCTTGGTCAAGGTTATTCACTGTACGGCTTTCTTTCACGTCATACAGAACACCGAGACCAACTTCCATTTTGTCGTTGATGGCATAACGCGCGCCGACTGAAAACAGCCAGGCGTCGGAATCCGGCAACTCAAAGCCCAGCGTGGAGTCGGGCGCCGGGGTTTTGTCGTAGCAAACACCGGCCATCAGCGTCAGCTTGTCGGTGGTGACGTATTCCAGACCGAGACGGTAGGCATCGCTGTCATCCCAATTCTTCGGCACCGTTGTGTTGAAAGCGTTATTCAGAACCGGACTGTAGATCGTCTGGTCATAACGGAAGTCGAGGTTTTCATATTCCGACCAGAAGGTCCGGTCCCAGCCCAGCTCAACGGTGAGCCGGTCGAAGAACGTATAGGAGGTGGCAATGGCGAGAACCGCTGGCGCCGCCACGGTCACACTGCCCCTGGTGGCAACGTGGTTGAAGGGCATACCCGGAGGATAGTTGGTCTTCAGGATGGCATCACCCTCGTAATCAAGATCGACATGGGAGCGGTAGGTGGCGGCTATGTTCCACTCCTTGGTCGGTTTGTAGTCAATGGCCGCGTTCCAACCCCATTCATGGGTGTCGCCAGACATCGCGCGGCTGGCGTTGATGCCTGCCGGGTCGACTGTGCCATTGCTCATAACCGTCGCTTTGGCATAGATGGCCCGTCCGCCCACCGCCACCGCCAATTTATCGGGTATAATCTCGTAGCTGAGGGTTGGGTTGATGTCAAAAACCTGGACCGAGAATTTTTCCGCGAAGGTTTTTGCGTACGGACTATCCCAACGTCTGGCCAAACCATAGGGGGCGGTCACGGAAAAGCCGAAACGGAAACCATGCCATTTCGGCGCCAGCAGAAAAAGGGTGGGCAGTAAGAAATCGTCCTCGCGTGATTCACCGCTGTACAAGGGCGAGCGGGCATCTTCGTACTTTGAACTGGTCAGGTGGATATAGTTGAAATTAATCTCCGTGATCCAGCCGTCTTTCAACATGGCGGCGCCGGCCGGGTTGTAGTAGGCGGCATCGGCGCTGCTGGCCGAGGCAATGTTGGCGTTCGATTTCGAAATGGCATTCACCGATTGTTCCGGAATGCGGTAGCCGGAAGCGAAAGCCGAACCGGCTGTGAACAGGGACAACGCCACCAGGCAAGACAGTGTTTTTTTCATTTCTTCCCTCCTCTCATGTTTTTGGTTTGCCAGCTTCAACCTTCTCACAACAACCCCTTATAAATCGATCGATCTCAATTAACACTTGCCGGATATGCCGCCTCCGGCCGCTTGTCACCCGAAGCGGACATCGCCTTCATCATTGCTATCAGTTCCCGAAGCTCCGGCACATCGGCATTCATATTCAGTGCTTTGCCTTCCTTGCCGGTGATGACAAAAGTCACCAGGGCGTCGGAAACCAGTTTATCGGTACCGGCGAGAAAGATTTCCTGGCGCAGAGTGGCGCTGTGGCTGCCGACCTTGTCGAGACGGCTGCGGATCTCAATGGTTGAGCCGACAAAAACCGGCCGCCGGTAACTGACGTTGATATTGACCACGGCAAAGGCCAGGCCTTTTTTCATCAGTTCCGTCAGATCAATCGTTTTCTCAAGCCAATACCAGCGGTCTTCCTCATAAAATTCCAGATAGCGGGTATTGTTGACGTGCCCGTAAAAATCGGTGTGATAGCCGCGCACTTTGATGCGCGTGGTATATCCTTCCACCAGGTAATTCCTCCTTCTCTTAAGCCTTGCCGAAACAACGGAGCAAAGTCTCCAGGGCGGCGGGATCGTTGGACTTGATCTTGCCGCTCATAAAATCGAACACGCCAGGGCGATAGCCGTCCTGCCAGATTCTGGTGAAAAACTCGGCGCTGGTTTTGCACACGCAATCGGCGGAGTCAAGAGTTTTACCATCTTCGACCACCGCCCGCTCGCTATCCAGCTTCAGCGTTTTTTTGCTGTCACCAATCGAAAAGTAATAGCTCTTCGGCTCGGTGATGCTGCCCGGCACATACTGACCGGGCAGAGCCGCGAACAATTCATCTATCATATCGGCTTCCTTATCATCACTGTGGCTGCTCCACCGCCGGTTACGCGAAGATATAGCGCTCTTCTTCCGAGGCCGTTTGCGCCAGCAGGCGTTTAGCCGCGAGAAGACCACTGGCATCGTATTTGCCAAAACGGCGGATGCCGGACAAGAGCATGGTCAGCGTATCGCCTTCCTCGGCGTAAAAAGCGCCACGGCGGGCGGCGCTGGTCGCCGTTTCAGTGGCGGCAAAGGCGAAGACCTTAACCGCCGCCCCCAGAAGCGCCTGACGTTTCGGCGTCGCCTTGGCGAAATATTTTTCGGCGCGCAATACCGTGCTTTCCAGGGCATAGATCTGGATGGCGATGTCGGCGGCGGCGATGAGAATTTCCTGCTCATTGGCCAGCTTGTCCTTGAATTTCTGCACGCCAGCTCCAGACAGGATCAAGAACAGGGTTTTCAGATTTTTGATCAGCATCTTTTCAGCGGCGAACAACACCGTGTCATCCAACTCTTCAAAGCCAGGCGTCATCAGTTGTTCGAAGGCTTCCATGGCTTTTTTCTGCAAGGGCAGTTCGCCCTTCATGGCTTTGCGCAGAATCATACCGGGAATCAACATGCGGTTGATCTCGTTGGTGCCTTCGAAGATGCGGTTGATGCGTTCGTCGCGGTAGAAACGCTCGGCCGGATATTCGCTGATGAAGCCGTAGCCGCCATGGATCTGCACCACCTCATCGACCACCTCGGCCAGGACATCGCTGCAGAAGACTTTGGCGATGGCGCATTCCGCCGCGTACTCCTCAATGCCGCGCTGATATTCCTCGTAATAATTCGGGATATCTTTCGGGATGGTCGCCAGCTTTTCATCGAGCTGACCGGCCATGCGGTAGATCAGCGATTCGGCGGCGAAAATACCCGAAACCAGGTTGGCGATTTTCTCCTGAATGGCGCCAAAACGACCGATCGGGGTATTAAATTGCTTGCGGATATTGGCGTACTTGACACCTTCGGCGAAGGCCTCTTTGGCAGCGCCGGTGACACAGGCGCCCAGCTTGAAACGGCCAACGTTCAAGACGTTGAAAGCTATCTTATGGCCTTTGCCGGCCTCGCCGAGCAAGTTCTCGACCGGTACCTGGCAATTATCCAAAATGATCTGCACCGTCGAGGAACCCTTGATGCCGAGTTTTTTCTCTTCATTGCCGACAACCAGCCCCGGAAACGTGCGCTCGACGAGAAAAGCGGTGAAGTGCTGTTTGTCGATCTTAGCGAAGATGGTGTAAATGTCGGCAAAACCACCGTTGGTGATGAACTGCTTGGTACCGTTCAGAATGTAGTGCTTGCCATCCGGCGACAGAACAGCCGAGGTAGCGGCGCCCAAGGCGTCGCTGCCGGAACCGGGTTCGGTCAGGCAGTAGGAGGCGATCCATTCCCCGGACATGAGTTTGGGCAGATATTTTTTCTTCTGCTCATCGGTGCCGTAATAGATCAGCGGCAGGCTGCCGATGCCGGTGTGGCAGACGACAGCGACCGAGAAAGCGCCACTGCGGGCGATCTTTTCACTGACCACCAGGCCGGTGGCCTTGTCGAGCTCGAGACCGCCGTACTCCTCCGGCGCGTCCATCATCAAAAAACCCAGTTCACCAGCCCGGCGCAGGCCAGCGACGACCCTGGAGAAATCCTGTTTGTCAATTTCTTCTGCCTGCGGCATGATTTCGTTGGTGATGAACTGGTCGGCGGTGTCGGCCATCTGGCGTTGCTCATCGCTGAAATCTTCAGGCGTGAAAATATCGGCGCAAGGAGTTTCGGCAACGAGATATTCTCCACCTCTCACTTGTTTCTGGCTCATAATTTTGTCCTCGAATTGCTCTCTTTACAGTTTTTCATAAACACCAGCCGCGCCCATGCCGCCGCCGATGCACATCGATACCATGCCATAACGCAGATTGCGCCTACCCATCTCATGCAACAATGTGGCGGTCAGCTTGGCGCCGGTGCAGCCGAGTGGATGCCCCAGGGCGATGGCGCCGCCGTTGACATTGATGATGTCCGGGTTCAGTCCCAGCGTCTTGATACAGGCCAAAGCCTGGGCGGCAAAGGCCTCGTTCAGCTCAATCAGTTGCAGATCGTCCTGCTTCAGGGCGGCCAGCTTCAGCGCCGCCGGGATGGCGGCAATCGGGCCGATACCCATCAGTTCCGGCGGCACACCTTTGACCGCAAACGCGATAAAGCGGCCAAAGGGCTGTTTGCCGATTTTTTTCAAATAGTCTTCCGAGACCAGCATGGTCATGGCCGCGCCGTCAGTGGTCTGCGATGAGTTGCCAGCGGTAACCACGCCATCGCTTTTGAAAACCGTTCGCAGTTTGGCCAGTGAGGCGGCGGTGGTGCCACGGCGAACACCGTCGTCAATATCGACAATGCTTTTTCTCTTTTGCATCTTGCCGTTTACCAGGCGGCAGTCTTCGATCTCAACCGGGATGATTTCGTCCTTAAAACGGCCAGCATCAATAGCCGCCGCCGCCTTCGCGTGGCTTCCGGCGGCGAATTCATCCATCTCCGGGCGCGAAACGCCATATTTGGCCGCCACCAGCTCGGCGGTGATGCCCATATTCGAGTAGTTTTCTCCTTTGGCCACCATCAAGCCCGGATTGGCGGCATACTTCAGACCACCCATCGGCACACAGGTCATGGATTCGGCGCCACCGGCGATGATGCAGTCGGCGAAACCGCACATGATCCGTTCAGCGGCGTGCGAGATGCTTTGCAGGCCGGAGGAGCAGAAGCGGTTGATGGTTTCGCCAGACACTTCGATCGGCAGTCCGGCCCGCAAGGCGGCGATACGCCCGAGGTTCATGCCCTGTTCCCCTTCTGGAAACGAGCAACCGATATAGACATCGTCAATGGTGGCCGGATCGACATCCGTCCGTTCAAGCAGCCCTTTGATGGCCAGGGCGGCCAGATCATCGGGACGCATATCCTTGAATTTTCCTTTATTGGCGCGGCAACCGGGAGTGCGATAGCTGGCCAGGATATAGGCAGGTTTCATAGCTGTCCTCTTATAAAAAAAGTCGGGGGAAATAGGTGTATCCCAGCGGCCTAGTTGCGCAACGGTTTGCCTTTCTTCAGCATATATTGTATGCGCTCCGCCGTCTTCTTGTTGCCACACAGCCGCAGGAAGGTCTCTCGCTCCAGTTGCAACAAGTAGTCCTCGCTGACCAGAGTGCCGGGATTGACATCACCACCGCAGATGGCAAGAGCGATCTGGCCGCTCATTTCATACTCGTATTCGGTAATGAAAGAACCCATCTTCATGTTCCAGAGCTGGCTCTTGATGCTGGCGGCGATGCCACGTCCCGGCGCGGCAATATCGGCGCGCGGCTGCAACGGTCGGTAGTTGACGGCCAAAGCCAGAACTTTTTGCTTGGCGTCGGCGATCAACCGGTCAATGTCCATGGTGATGCTGTCGCCGCGGCGCATGTAGTTCATGCCGAACAGTTCCGCCGCCCCCATCGACACGGTGGCCATGGCAATCTGCTGAAAATGCTTGAAGATAAAGGGCTGGACATCGGTGCCATTTGTCGCCGCCAGATCGGCGGCCCTGAGGCAAAGCTCTTTGGTGCCACCGCCGGCGGGCAAGAGACCGACGCCGATTTCCACCAGGCCCATATAGGTTTCAGCATGGGCACAGATGGCGTCGGAATGCAGGCTGAATTCGCAGCCGCCGCCAAGCGTCATGCCAAAGGGCGCGGCCACCACCGGGACCTTGGCATATTTCACGGCCATGGTCGCCTTCTGGAAGCCTTTGACCGCCATGGCGATATCATCGTAAGCGCCTTCCGCTATTGCCACCGCCATCATCATCAGGTTGGCGCCGACAGAAAAGTTTTTCCCTTCATTGCCGATGACGAGACCGACGCCTTCGCGCTCGGCCCGCGCTATCGCCTTGTGGGTCATGGCGAGAATGTCGGCGGTGATGGCGTTCATCTTCGAGTGGAATTGCAGGCAGAACACGCCGTCGCCGAGATCAAGTACCGAACAACTGGCGTTTTTCTCGACCACCCGGCCAGCCTTTTTCAAGATGTCCAGTTTGATCTGGCCCGCCGGTACCGGCACCGGGCGATAGGCCCCGGTAAGCAGATCGAAATATTCCCGCTCTCCCTGGGCGCCATCGCGGTAAAAGCTAGTCACCCGCTTCAGCGCCTGCGGCACGGCGACGCCATCGGCCTCGGCGCGTTTGACAAAGGCGGCAACGCCAATGGCGTCGAGCATTTCAAACGGCCCCAGTTCCCAGTTGAAGCCCCAGCGCATCGCCGAGTCGATATTGACCACGTCATCGGCGATTTCCGGGATGCGGTTGGTGGCGTAGATCAGCGTGTCACGCAGGGTTTTCCAGGCGAATTCAGCCGCTTTATCCTTGCCGGTGATCATGACGCGGATGCGGTCGGCGGGGCCGTCAACCTGGCGGGTGGCGTCCACCGAGGCGAACTTCGGCTTGGTGATCGGTTTGTAGTCGCTGGTCTGGTAGTCGTAGTAGAAAATCTGCCTCTTCCCATCGACTTTATCTTTTTTGTAGAAACCCTGGCGGGTTTTGTTGCCGAGCAGTTTTTTCTCGACCATGTCGGTGATGAACGGCGGCATCTGAAAGACGGCGCGTTCTTCGTCTTTGGTCAGGGTCTGCCAGGAGTTGTTGGCGACGTGCGCCAAGGTGTCGAGACCGACCAGATCAACAGTGCGGAAGGCGGCGCTTTTCGGACGGGCGGTGGCCGGGCCGGCAACAGCGTCAACTTCCTCGACTGTCATATCCATCGCCATCATGTGCTGAATCGATTTGAAAATGGCGTAGGTGCCGATGCGGTTGGCGACGAAGTTGGGCGTGTCTTTGGCAAAGACAACACCTTTGCCGAGGACGCGCCGCATGAAATCGGCCATATCCGCCATTAAGTCCGGGCTGGTTTCTTGGCAGGGCACCAGTTCCATCAAACGCATGTAGCGCGGCGGATTGAAGAAATGGGTGATGAGGAAACGCTTGCGCACATCCTCTGGCAGCGCTTTGGCCATCTCGTTGATCGACAGGCCGCTGGTGTTGCTCGACAGGATCGCCTCCGGGCCAAGATGCGGCAAGATTTTCGCCAGCAGCGACAGCTTGATTGGCATGTGCTCGACGACCACCTCGACCACCCAGTCGCAGGCCGTTAATTTGCCGAGATCGTCCTCCAGGTTACCGATGGCGATGTGATTGGCGCAGCTCTTGAGAAAGAACGCCGCCGGTTTCATTTTCATCAGGCCATCCAGACCGGCCTGCGCGATGCGGTTGCGGACAGCCGGGCTGTCCATGGTCAAGCCTTTGGCCTGCTCTTCCGGGGTTGGTTCCTTGGGGACAATGTCCAGCATCAGCACTTCCAGGCCAGCGTTGGCCAGATGCGCGGCGATGGTGGCGCCCATAACGCCCGCCCCAATGACGGCTACACGGTGTATCTGCCTCATGAATGGTCTCCCTGTTAGTTTGTGACTCTCCGCTGAGTTCCTCAGCGGTGGTTATGGGTAGCGTTTTAGTTTCTGGGTATGTTGCGTGTATCGATCCGGCTGTCGGCGGCGGCGTACAGTTCTTCAATCAGATCGTGGTACTTCTTGTTGATCACCCGCCGTTTCACCTTCAGAGTAGAGGTCAGTTCTCCGCCATCAATGGTAAAATCGCTGGCCAGCAGCGCGAAATTTTTGATCGTGCTGTAGGGCGGCAGCGTGGTGTTCAGTTCATCAATAACACCCTGGTACACTTTCAATATCCGTTCGTTGCCGACCAGTTCGTGCATGTCGAGGGACTGGATGCCCAACTCGCGGCTGAGATCGATCAGGCGTTCAAGGTTTGGCGTCAAAAGCGTGACCAGATAGGGTTTGCGGTCGCCGATGATGACAGCCTGCTCGATATATTTATTCAGCCTCAACTCGCTTTCCAGCGGCTGCGGCGCGATGTTCTTGCCGCCGGCGGTGACGATCAGCTCTTTCTTGCGGTCAACGATGAAGATGAAACCATCCTCGTCGATACGGGCGATGTCGCCGGTTTTAAACCAGCCGTCTTCGATATTCTCGCGGTTGGCCTCCTCGTTTTTGTAGTAACCACGCATCAACTGTGGACCACGCACGAGCAATTCGCCGTCCTCGGCCAGCTTCACTTCCGTTTTCGGCAGCGGCTTGCCAACCGAGCCGAAACGGTTGTCGCGCCAGTTGCAGGCCGAGATCACCGGGCTGGTTTCAGTCAGGCCATAGCCGTTGAAGACGGGCATACCGATAGCCCACATGAAACGCGTGACCACCTCGTCGAGCGGCGCGCCGCCGCAGATGCAGAATGTGAGCCGTCCACCGAAGTTTCGGCGGATTTTAGAGAACACCAGCGCGTCGAAGAGGCGGTATTGCCAGGCGAGCAGCCCAGGATTTTCTCCACGGTTATATTTTTTTTCGACATAACGGTAACCAACCGCCAGCGCTTTGTGAAACAAAAATCGTTTTAATGGACCAGCCTGACTGACGGTATCGTGAATGCGCGAATGTATTTTTTCAAAAATCCGCGGGACGGAAACCATGGCGTCCGGGCGGATTTCGCCCATGTTTTCCATGACCATTTTCGGATTTTCGGCAAAGGCCAGATGGTTACCCATCATCAGGGTGGCGTAGTAACCGGCGGTGCGCTCGAGGACATGACTCAGGGGCAGAAAACTCAGGAAGGTCATTGGGTTGGGCAGCTTGCCAAACCCTTCGAGGGCGTACTGCGCGTTTGACATGATGTTGCCCTGGGTCAGCATTACCCCTTTGGGCAGGCCGGTGGTTCCCGACGTGTAGATAATAGTCAGGATATCGTCCTGCTGGGTGGCATCAATGTTGGCTTCGAGCCATTTTTTGTCTTCCTCGCTCAACGGCCTGTCCGGTTCCGACAACTGAAACTGCGAGAATACCGGCAGGTTTGGATCACCGAGAAACTCTTCAAAAGAGACAACAGCCCTGACATTCGGGATCAATTCCCGTACCGACAGCAGCTTTTCGTACTGCGTCTTGGTCGAAACGAAAACTACCGCCGATTCGCTGTGGTTGATGATATGGGCCGCTTCCTTGCCGGTATCGGTAGCGTAAACTGGCGCCGATATGGCGCGGCAGGCCTGAATTGAAAAGTCGGCGATGGCCCAGCCGAGACGGTTTTCCGAAAAAATGCCGATGCGGTCGCCGGGTTTGACGCCCATTTTTGCCAGGCCCCGCGCATGCATCAGCACCCGCTCATAGAACTGATCGTAGGTGAGTTTGAGATAAACACCCCGTTTTTTGTAACTGACGGCTTTGCGCGGACCCCAGAGGCCTATATTGGACTTTATGGCTGCTAGGATAGAGTTGTGTGACAAGATGTCCATATTTACTCCTAGTCAGGAAATGATTACATAAAACCATGTTTCATAAACATGGTTTCAAATTCACCCATCATGATAAACAGTGAACAAAAAGCTTGTCAATGCCTTTTATGTGGATGCGTGTAAATATTTCAACCTAGAGCGCTGGCGTAATTAAAGGCGAACAATTTGCCTGAATTTTCTCTCTGTTCGCCGCCGGGCAGGGCCTGCGTGTCGCCGATATAAAAAATCTGCGCAAGGTGCACTGAAGTTTCATGCGCCAGCCGCTGTCATAAACGCTCCGCCGCCGATAAGAAGAAGCGCGGCGCCGGACCAGCGCGATATGGTTGCTTTCCGTTGATTTTTTTCTTGACAAAAACAGGAAGACTATCATAAACACATAGCCTCATGTCTGTCATATTTATATGAGGCATCATATGGGGTTACGTTTACTGTCACTGGCAAGCGGACATTGGATGGGGATTATTTTCCCTGTCACAAATTATTCTTCGCGCCATCTGAAATACCCAGCTACAAAAATTTTATACACGCTGTTTTCTCGTCCATCGAAGCCCCCGTTTCCCAGCGCCAGGAAACGGGGCTTTTGCGTTTCTTAATCCCATCCACAGGAGAATGGTCGGCTGATAAAGTCTGAAATGGCGCCAAACGGTATCCAGGGATTTGTTCAACGCGGTATCTCATCACCAAAGGAGGTTCGGATGAACGTATTACCAAGGCAATACAGTGACAATGTCGAAATTGA
>DOMU01000226.1 GCA_003509305.1 Desulfobulbaceae bacterium
AATCGGCAAGCCCGACTTCGGCCAGAGCCGCCCGCGCCCATTCGCGGTCTTTCCCACCGTAGCGGCAAAAGAGGTTTCGCCGCAATCGCCCCATCAACACCACATCAAGCACGGAAATTGGAAATTTGGGGTCGTAGCTGACGTGCTGCGGCACGTATCCTATCTTTTTGCTGACCGCGCCAGGCGTGTCGCCCAGCACTTTTATCGTTCCCGAGGTGGGCACAAGCAGGCCAAGAATGAGTTTTACCAGCGTCGTCTTGCCACCGCCGTTCGGCCCGACCAGACAAATGGCGTCGTTTTTGAAAACCGTCAGGTTAACATCTTCAAGAATCGTCCGCGCGGCGTAAGAGAAAGAAACCGCCTCTATGTCAATAACCACTTTATTCATCAGATAAAGCGTCGGCGATGCTGGCTGCCATCAGTTTCAGGTTTTCGGCGACATCGTAGGCCAGCGGGTCGAGCGGTACCACCTGGCCACCGATGGCCTGAGCCACCGCTTCGGCGCTTTTAGGCTCGAATTCCGGCTGAGTGAAAATCACGCGAGCGCCATCCTGCCGTGCTTTGGCGATCAGATGCTGAAGCTGTTTCGGCGACGGCGATTTGCCCTCGATTTCCACCGCCTCCTGCCGCAGGCCATACTCGTGGGCGAAATAGCCAAATGACGGGTGAAAGACGTAGAAGGTGGCGCCAGCAAAGGGTTTGAGGCGAGCGGCGATTTGCTGATTCAAGGCGGTAAGTTCTTGTCGGACTCGCGCCAGATTGGTGGCGTAAAGCTGGGCATTTCCCGGATCGGCGGTGGTGAGTGCCTGGGCAATATTTTCTGCCATGATCATCAGACCCGCCGGACTCAGCCAGACATGAGGATCGTCATCTTCGTCATGTTCGGCACCTTCTTCATGCTCATGCTCGATAAGAGGGATTTTTCCGATGCCCGCCGCGCTATCAACCTGCCGCACCGGCATACCGGCATCCTCGATCTTCTCGCGCAGACGCTTTTCAAAAGGCAGGCCGATGGTAAAGTAGAGCCGCGCTTTCGCTAAGTGGGCGATCTGGCGCGGTCTTGGCTCGAAGCTGTGCGGGTCCTGTCCGGCCGGGCTGAGGACTTCGCTGTGGACGGCCTCGCCGCCAAGGCGGTCAACCAACCATTGTTGCGGGGCGATCGATACCACGACATCAAGGGCGGCCTCGGCGTCCGAGGTGGTCAGGGTGGAGAAAGCGCAGATGAAACATATTGGCACCAGCAGTATCAGTCTTTTCATGTGTTCCATTCCCGTCCTTGCCGATCGGCTTCCTGGTGTTGACAGACAAAGTGTACGGCCTGGCAGTCATCGCATTTTTCTAGCGGGTGGCTGGCTAAAAATTTGCGCAGATGCCGCCGTTGTTGCGCTGACAGGTGGCCACTGCCGCCACACAGGGGGCAGGCGCCGGACAGGGCCGATTTGACGGCGCGGCGGATAAAGTCTGATTTGTTGGGCAGGCGTTCGAGAGCCTCAGCCAGCGACCCATCGGCTTTAAAGGTTACCACCCGTTCTTTGGCAGCCATACATATCCCCGCTCTTTCCCGTTGGCGTAATTCGCCGTGTCAGCCGCACCAATAGAGTGATGGCGTATTACAGAGTAATACAGAGAAAGTCAAGAAGCAGCTCCGGGCGCTTATTTGTTCCGCCGCTGATACTGACGCACGGCGGCGTTGTGTTCGTCAAGATTGGTGGAAAACTGGTGGCTGCCGTCATTTTTGGCGACGAAGTAGAGATAATCGGTTTTGGCCGGATCAAGCGCCGCGGCCAGCGCCTCTTTGCCTGGATTGGCGATCGGGCCAGCCGGCAGACCGGCGATGACATAGGTGTTGTAAGGGGTTGGCCGCTCCAGGTCGGCGCGCGTGATCGGGTGAGATGCGCCGGGGACGCCATAGAGCACGGTCGGGTCGGACTGCAAAAGCATACCCAGGCGCAGGCGATTGGCGAAGACTCCGGCAACGAGGGGACGTTCAGTGGCCACCGCCGTTTCCTTTTCCACGAGAGAGGCCTGAGTCACTACCTGTTGCCGTGTCGCCGCGTCAAGCCGGTCGCCGCCGAGAGCCTTCCAGATTTCCTGGAAGCGCCGGGTCTGCATGGCAATGAGATCAGCGGCTCCCATTGTTTTACTGAGGTGGTAGGTATCTGGATAGAGATAGCCTTCAAGGCTCGGCGATCCGGCAAAACCGAGTTTGCCAATGAAGGCCGCATCGGCCACGAGACGCAGATATTTGGTCTTGTCGCACCAGCCGTCCCGCGCCAAAATGTCGGCCATTTCCGCCGCCGTCAGACCCTCCGGCAGGGTNNGCCAAAGCGTTGAGTAAAGCCAGGGGCCGCTGCCCGCCTGGCAGGATGAATTCCCCGGCGGGCAGGCGACGGTCGCGCCGCGAAAGTTTGGCGAGAATCTGGAAAGAAAAAAGCTCGCCATGGCCCCTGGTAATCAGGGAGGCATCAGCGAGCAGCGCGGCAATTTTTTTCAGGGAACTGCCTTTGGCAATGACCACGGTGACGGTTTTATCCGCTGGCAAGGGCGCTGGGGTCAGCAAGTAGCCGATGCTCCACACCAAAGCCAGCATCAATAACAGCCACAGCACGGTCAGCGGATAACGCCCACGCCGGGAGATACTTGGATGCTTGCTCTCTTCGTCTGTCATGACCGTCAGGGTGTCTGGGGCTGGCCGTTGATCCCATCGTTCAGGGCCAGGGCGATGACCTGATCCATGCTTTCAACGGCGTGAAAGGTCATTTGCTGGCGTAAATCCTCCGGAATTTCCACCAAATCCTTTTCGTTCAAGGCCGGGATGATGATGTGGTGGAGGTCGGCGCGCAGGGCGGCCAGTGCCTTTTCCTTCAGGCCGCCAATTGGCAGCACGCGGCCCCGCAGCGTCACTTCACCAGTCATGGCCACCGTCGCCGCCACCTTCTTGCCGGTGATCGCCGAATACATGGCGGTGGCGATGGTAATACCCGCTGACGGCCCGTCTTTCGGGATGGCGCCAGCCGGCACGTGGACGTGCATATCGTGTTTATCGAAATAATCCTCGGCTACCGCCAGTTCGCCGGAACGGCTACGGCAGTAGGTGAGGGCGGCCTGTGCCGATTCCTTCATCACATCACCCAACTGACCAGTCAGGGTGAGCCGCCCTTTACCAGGCATCAGGTTGACTTCGATCTGCAAGAGTTCGCCACCGGCCTCGGTCCAGGCCAGACCGGTGACGAGGCCCGGTTCGTCGAGGCGCTTGTTTTCCGCTTCCGGGATATTTTTCGGCGGGCCGAGATAGGTCTCGATATTTTCCAGGCTGACGATGTATGGCCCGGTGCCGCCCTCGGCCACTTTGCGCGCCACCTTGCGGCAGACCTTGCCGATTTCCCGCTCGAGATTGCGCACACCCGACTCATGGGTATAGTGGCTGACGATATGGCGCAGCGTGCCGTCATCAAGCGTCAGATGCCCTTCCTTCAGACCGTTGCGCTCAATTTGCCTTGGCAATAAATAGAGTTTTGCAATCACCGATTTTTCTTCGAGCGTATAACCAGATAACCGAATAACCTCCATGCGGTCGAGCAAAGGCGATGGGATGCTGTCGGTCATATTGGCGGTGGTGATAAACATCACCTTCGACAGGTCGAGCGGCAGATTCAGATAGTGGTCGGAAAACTCGGTGTTCTGTTCCGGGTCGAGCACTTCCAGAAGTGCCGACGACGGATCGCCGTGATAATCGGCGCCGATTTTGTCGATTTCATCGAGCATAAACACCGGGTTGTTGGTACCGACCGTCTTCAGGCCCTGAACGATACGTCCCGGCATGGCGCCGATATAGGTGCGGCGGTGGCCGCGGATCTCGGCCTCGTCGCGCATACCGCCGAGGGAAAAACGGTGAAATTTCCGGCCCATGGCGCGGGCAATCGAGCGTCCGAGCGAGGTCTTGCCGACACCCGGTGGCCCGACGAAACAAAGGATCGGTCCCTTGGTCGATTCGTTCAGCTTGCGCACGGCCAGGTATTCGAGAATGCGCTCCTTCACTTTATCAAGGCCGTGGTGGTCTTCGTCCAAAACTATTTTTGCTTCAATCAGGTCGAGTTTGTCCTTCGAGCCTTTCAGCCATGGCACATCAAGCAGCCAGTCAATATAGGTGCGGACGATGGTTGCCTCGGAGGAATCCGGGTGCATCATATCCAGGCGGTCAAGCTGCTTTTTCGCCTCTTTTTTTACCTCTTTTGGCATCTTCGCGCGTTTGATGCGGGCTTCCAGCTCGTCGAGTTCCTGTCCATCGTCGGCGTCGCCAAGTTCTTTTTGCAGGGCGTGCAGTTGCTCGCGCAGATAGTATTCACGCTGTGACTTACTCATCTCCTCCCTGGCATCGTTTTGGATCTTGGCCTGCACCGTTGAAACCTCCAGCTCTTTCGACAAAAGCTGGTTGACCAGCCTAAGCCGTTTCACCGGGTCGGTTTCTTCGAGAATGTTCTGCGATTCCGCCACCTTCAGGCGCAGGTTTGAGCCGACCAGATCGGCGAGGCGCCCCGGTTCGTCGATGTTGTTGATGATCATCATCAGATCGGCGGAGAGGATGCCGCGCAGCGCCATGATCTTCTCGGTCTGCTCACGGATGGTGCGCATCAGCGCCTCGACCTCAATGGTGATGTCGCCGGTTTCACCGTCTTCGAGCGGCTGGATCTTTACCTGAAAGTACGGCTCGTGCTGCGCGTATTCGACGATTTTCGCCTTGGTCATCGCCTGCACCAATACCTTCAGGCGGCCATCGGGCAGTTTCAGAGTGCGCATAACCATCGAGACCATGCCGACATTGTAGAGGTCTTCGGCTTTGGGGTCGTCCTGGGTCGCGTCTTTCTGACTCACCAGCATCAGTAACTTGTTGCTGGCCAGGGCCGCGTTGACGGCTTCAATGGAATTCGGACGCCCGACAAAGAGCGGAATTATCATATAATTGAAGACGACCACATCCCGCACCGCCATCATCGGCAGCGTTTCCGGGATATCAATTTCTTCGCCGCCGTTGAAATCGTCCATGCTGATACTAAGTGAATCGTTATACTCCACGGGGTCTCCTTGGAAGTGCGTGGGAATGTCAGGGAAATGACGCTGGCTTCTTTCGCGAAATTGCGGCACCGGCTGGTAAAAACAGCGGGCCGCCTTGCGGAAAAAATAAACCGGGTAATGCTAAACACTGGTACCGGTGAAGTCAAGCGCTGGCGCTCCGGGGCGAAAACCACGCCGACAGCCATCGCTGGCTTGTCGCCCGGCGGCTTCCTCTGTAAACTGTTTGCGGCTTGCTCTTATTTTTTCATATTCCCATACCTCAAAAATATCCCATGCATAAAGTCCGCGTCTTGTCGCCGCTCTTCGTCTTGCTGTTTGGTTTGATTATAAAGCTGGCCACCGCCGGAAACGCTGCCGCCGCCCATGGTATATCAATTGATGGCAGCCTGAAATATCCCGCCGGATTCACCGCCTTTTCTTATGTCAATCCGGAGGCGCCGAAGGGGAAAAGTGTGGTCTTGCCGGCAATGGGCGCTTTTGACAAGATGAATCCTTATACGCTGAAGGGGACGCCGCCGTTTGGTCTCGGCGAGCTGGTATTCGAGACTCTGGCTGTGCCCAGTCTCGACGAGCCGTTTGCCGAATACGGTCTTTTGGCTAAGGATATGAGCCTCGCCGCCGATAGATTGTCCGTCACCTTCACCCTCGACCCCGCCGCCCGCTTTTCCAACGGGCAAGAGGTGACGGCGGAAGATGTTGTCTTTTCGCTTGAAACCATGAAGAGTGGCGCGGTACATCCATTTTTTCCCCAATACTATCAGGATATTGATCACGCCGAGATCATCGCCCCCGGCGTCGTGCGTTTCGTCTTCAAACGGGTCAATCGCGAGCTGCATATGATTGCCGGGCAACTGCCGGTTTTCTCAAAAAAAGACTATATAAGCAAAAATGGCATGACCGGGATGCAGATTCCCGTGGGTTCCGGCCCCTATATTGTTGAGACGGTCAATCCCGGCAAGTTGATCAGCTACCGCCGCAATCCCGATTATTGGGCGAAAAATCACCCAACCCGGCGCGGCATGTACAATTTCGATACGATTACGGTCAAGTATTTCAAAGATCCGGTGGTGACACTCGAGGCCTTCAAGGCTGGGGAATTCGATTTTCTTCCGGTCAACATTGCCAAGCAGTGGGCGCGGAATATGGACGGCGGCCCGTTCACCAGCGGCAGGTTGATAAAAAAACAGTTTCCCCACCACAACAACGCTGGAATGCAGGGATTTGTCATGAACACACGCCGGAAAATCTTCGCCGATCGCAGAACCCGGCAGGCCATGGGGCTGGCGCTCGATTTTGAATGGACCAACAAGACACTGTATTTCGGCCAGTATCGCCGTAGTGAGTCGTTTTTCAGCAACTCACCGCTGGCTGCCACCGGCTTGCCGCAGGGCCTCGAATTGCGCTATCTCGAAGAGTTGCGCCACCTGCTGCCAGCGGAGGTATTTACAACGCCGCCGCGGGCGCCGGTGGCTGGCAGTGCCCAGGCGTTGCGGCGAAATCTGCGGCACGCCAAAACACTGTTGGCTGAATCAGGTTGGCAGGTAAAAGATGGCGTGCTGCGCAATGCCGCCGACGAACCGTTTCAGTTCGAGATTCTTCTGGCCAATCCGGCCTTTGAAAGGGTGATGGCCGCTTATGTCGAAAATCTGGCGAAATTAGGTATGAAGGTGAGCTACCGCACCATCGACCCGGCGGTCTATACCGAACGCATCCGCAACTTCAATTTTGATATGATTGTCGAAGTCTATGGCCAGTCGCAGTCGCCGGGCAATGAGCAGCGCAATTTCTGGTCATCCGCCGCCGCTGGCCAACCCGGCTCCGACAATTACGCCGGCATTGACGATAAAGCCATCGACACCCTGATTGATAAAGTCATCTACGCTGACACCCAGGAAGAACTGACCGCGGCGTGCCGCGCCCTCGACCGCGCCCTGTGGTACGGCTACTACCTGGTGCCGAACTGGTACATTGACAACCACCGCATTGGCTACCGAAATACTTTCGGCCAGCCGGAAAAACCGCCGCTGTTTTATCATCCCTATCAACTGCTGTGGACTTGGTGGGGCGCGGGAAAATGAGGTGCCGGGGTGGGGTGAGTCGCGCCAAGGTCATCGAACAAATCTTTGTATTGAGCAGGTGTGAGTCATGGCCGATAATTGGTACGAAATAATCGAATTGTCCCCGACCGCATCCCCGGAGGAGATCAGGAAACAGTACCACTTTCTTTGCAAAGTGTGGCATCCTGACAGATTTTCCAGCGGTCTGGATAAAGCGAGGGCTGAAGAGAAGATGAAAAAGATCAACGCCGCTTACACGGTGTTGTCCGACCCTGGCAAACGCGCTGCTTATGATGCCGGACGGGCTTTACAAGGAGCCTGGGAAGAAAAAGGGCGGCGGTGGCGGGAGGAGGCTTGGTGGGAAAAAGAAAACGGGGCGGAACAATCAGTAACCGTCCAGCATACGGGACGGTTGTGGCGACGGCTGTTTTTCGCGGTCTCGATTCCTTTGGTTCTCGTTGCTGTTGTTTGGATTGTTTATGCGGTCAATCACCGCACGCCTTCTCATCCCACCGCCCAGGCACAGACAACTGGCATCCGAACAGTTGATGTTAGCAAAACCAGATTGGCCGCCGAGCGGGGTAACGCGCAGGCTCAGAATATTCTTGGCGTTTTGTACGCCAAAGGCCAGGGCGTAACCCGGAATTACCAAGAGGCGGTGAATTGGTATCGAAGAGCGGCGGCACAGGGCAACGCGCAGGCCCAGAACAATCTTGGCTTTATGTACGCCCAAGGCCTGGGTGTGACACGGGATTATCTTGAAGCGGTGAATTGGTATCGAAAAGCGGCGGAACAGGGCCATGCCGACGCCCAGGGCAATCTTGGCAACAGATACTACAACGGCCAGGGCGTGATGCGGGATTATGACGAGGCGATAAAATGGTACCGCCTGGCCGCTGAACATGGCAACGTCAACGCTCAGCGTATTCTTGGTGTTATGTACGCCAAAGGCCAGGGCGTGCCGCAGGATTATACCGAAGGTTACACCTGGTTGATGGTAGCTGCCGCTAATGGGGCGGATGTAAAGGCAAACCAACAATTTTTCCAAGAGCGGATGACCGATTGGCAAATTGAAGCGGCTGGGCGGCGGGCCAAAGAGATTCTGGCGAGGCTGAAGCAGAAGTAGCGACGATGGACAATCCCTTCCAACTCAATCCCTGGTGATTTCCGGAAGCGCATTGGCGGTCCGCCTGGCTTTGGCGCGGTTAGAAACAGGCTTGATGAGTAATCATTTTGGAAAGTCCCGCCACAACTGCAACGTCCTGGCGTCGATTTCCACCGGTTTGCCGCCGGCGACGGCGATGGCGCAGTGCTCGGTCGAGCCAAGGCAAGAGATTTCCCCGCTCTCGGCCTTGGTAATAATGTAGTCGAAACGCGCTTTGACCAGGCCGATGGCCGCTGGCCGTGTGTGGATATACATCAGGTCGTCGTAACGAAGCGGTGAATGGTAGCTCAGTTCGGTTTTGATGACCGGATAGACGTAGCCGTTTTCCTCGACCTGTTTATAGGGATAATTGGCGTCACGCATGAACTCGGCCCGGCCAAACTCGAAGTAGCGCAGGTAGTTGGCGTGATAGACCACTTGAGAACGATCGGTATCGACATAGAGAACGCGCATCGCCGAGCGGTGCCAGACGAGACCACTGTTCTGGTCACGGATAAAAGGAGGATCGATTGGTTCTGGTAAAAAAGGTTTCGGTCGCATTACATTCCCCGGAAAACGAGACAGCAGTTAGTGCCGCCAAAGCCAAATGAATTTGACAGGACAAACTCGTGGGCGTGGCGGCGGGCGTGGTTGCCGACGACATCGAGATCGGCAAGATCCGGGTCGGCGATATGGTTGACGGTGGGCAACACCAACCCCTGGCGCATGGCTTCAATGGCGAAGACCGCCTCAATGGCGGCGGAGGCGCCGAGGCTGTGGCCAACCTGGGATTTGTTGGCCGAGATCGGAATATTTGGCAGGTGTTCGCCAAAGACATCACGCAGACAAGCGGCTTCGGTGTTGTCACCGGCCTTGGTCGAGGTGCCGTGGGCGTTGATGGCGCCGATATTTGCCGGGCTGAGCGCCGCATCGTCCAGCGCCAGCCGCATTGCCTGGCTGACGGTCTGCCGGTTTGGCCGGGTGAAGTGGTGGGCGTCGGAATTCCAGCCGATACCAAGCACCTCGGCCCTGGCGGTAAGGCCATGCGCTTCGGCCACGTCCGCCGCCGCCAGCACCAGCACCGCCGCTCCTTCGGCCAGTACG
>DOMU01000150.1:0-7309 GCA_003509305.1 Desulfobulbaceae bacterium
GCGTTGGCGGCGTGTCGGGAAATAAATCGGCGGTCAAGGTGGCCGGCGAACGGCGTTATCGCGACTACGCCACCGATGGGCCGCTGACCCACCACAATATCGGCGAGGCCCTGAAACGTCTGCGCAATCTGGTACCGCAGGGAACGAAAGACCACCTGAACATTGACGCCAGCATCTACCAAACCATCAAAAACGGTGGTGAAATCGAACTGGTCTTTGACCATTCCTACGTTGACCGGCTGAAAGTCATCCTGGCTATTGATAACGGCGGCTGGTCGATGGAACCGTTCATTGAGGTGGTGCGGACACTTTTTATCTACGCCCGCGCCCAATTCAAGGATGTGCAGACCATGTATTTCCACAACACCGTTTACGACGCCCTGTGGAAAGATCCGGCCCGGCGCGGCCAGCCGGTACAACTAGAACAAATGACCAGGCTCGATCCGGATACGCGCCTGATCTTCGTCGGCGACGCCAGCATGGCCCCTTACGAACTGCTCTCCGCCGACGGCTCGATCTACGCCTTTGAACGCAGCGGCAGGCCGAGCATCGAACGCCTGCGTCTGCTCGCCGGTATGTTCCGGCACAGCGTCTGGCTCAATCCCATCCGTCAGTCAGCCTGGGGCTATACCCGCACCATCGCCATGATCCGNNCTGGAAAAGGCGGTGCAGCATCTGATGCGGAAATAAACGGTTCCATCATAAGAACTCGTTTACTCGCTGTTTCCGAATACAAAGGCAAGTTTTGTTTCCCCACACTCTTTTGGAGAGAGGCCATGACGATGCCAGATAACGAGCAAGCCGATTTTATTCTTTCCCGCGGCCTGGTTCAGCATACGCCGATGCTGCACTTCCAGCATAACGAAACGGGCGTCTGCCTGCGCGGCACTGAGGTGAAGGCGAAGCTGGACAGATTTCTGCTGATTCTACTTGGTCGGGAGACAGGCGTGGTCAAAGATTCCGATTCCTATAAGCAAGGGAATGAGATAGCCAAGGGAAAAAACTGGCTGACAGGCACAGGCGAACACCCGGCTTTGAATTACAAGCTGCGGATTTTTGCTCCACAAAAGGATCCGGAAAGAACCACGACGGTTGAAAATGCAATTCAGGCTGTCAAAAAAGGTAAAAAAATCAAGAGCAAAGATGCTCATAAAGGCATCTGCCGCAGCTACTTCGCCAATATGATTGACCAGCACAAAAGTAAGGAGGAACAAATCCGGGAGATTAAAACTAAGTTCAAGGACACTATATTTTATGAAGATGGCCTGGAGCTGAAAATCATCTGCTTCAACAAAAAGTTGCGGGACCATATTGAAACCCATCTGGAACTGTTCTTTCTTCTCCATAATTTCGGCACGCGGCAAAGCAAGGGATTTGGCTCGTTCACCGTTAAGCCAAAGATCGGAGAATCCCATCAAACTGACGAGGAAAAGCTGCGTAATTATTACGAAAAAACCGGTTCGTCGGTTTGGGTCTTAGACTATGAAAATGAGAGAAGAACCAAACACGAGAATGGCAACGAAGCCCTGAAATGGATTTGGATTGTCTATGGTTTTATGAAATCCGGGTGGAATTCTGGAGGTAATTATTTCAAAGGCTTTGCCTTGCGGTATTTTTATGAAAACTCAGGAGAGCAGTATAGAAATGACAAAGCATTCATCAAAGAGCAAGTGCTTAAAGATGAATATCGTAGCAAAGAACAGGCCAAAGGCGTCGAGTACCGCTTTATTCGGGCGATGCTGGGCATCTCCGACCAGGTGACATGGGAACGGAAAGGGAAGGGCATAAACTGGAAAAATGGGAAACCGACCCTCAAATTTGAATGCGAAAACGACCGCATAAAACGTGTCCCATCGCCAATCCTCTTTTCCGTTACCAGCGATAGAATTTTCCTCCTGCCTCAGCCCATTGCGCCAGCGGTTTTCGGCCAAGAATTCATCATTACAAGTACGCAGGAGAATGAGCATAAACATTGCGACCAAATCCTAACACCAACGGAAAAAGAATTTGATTTTGCCGCCTTTCTCGAAGCATTCGCGAATGATTTAAATTTGCAACCCGCAACATCCCTGACGCTGCGTAAACTGTAAAAACTGAGGGCGGATGAACAATGAATAAATATATCGGCATCACCATCGGTCCAATTCAGGAAACACTCTCTCTTTCCACCTCCCCGGCGGCGCTTTGGGCCGGCAGCTTTATCTTCTCTTGGCTGTCACGGCGGCTTTGCGAAAAAATCGCTGAGAAAACAGGGGCGGAAGCGATAGTTTCTCCTTTCTTCAACCCAAACAACGCACAGCGGAGCATGGAAGATGGCGTTGGCCGCTTTCATGACCGGGTTATCGTCAAAGCGGAAAAGATTTCCATTGAAGAGGTCGCGGCGATCATCACTAAAGTGAAAGAGGAAATCGCTGGAATTCTGCTTCAGCCTATTAAAGATTTACCTGATGAAAAAGACTCCAACAATCCTCCACCGACTGATGAAGAGATAAAAACATGGTTCGCCACCTATTGGCAAATCCGCGCCGTCGAGTATGCGGTGGCGGACAACATCATCGGCAATGGTTCCTGTTTTCTCGACGCCATTGAGTGCGAGCGTATCTTTTCTTCTGTCGAAAAGAGGAACTATCTGCTGGATATTTTTGAGCATGGCCCGGATGAAGCCACCAGACGTGAAAACCGCAACAAAGCCGTCAAAAACTTAGGGCAGCAACAATCATTTAATATTAACCGTAAGGCATGGCAGCTTCTTGATGCCGACGGCAGTATTCTTGAGTTGCGGGAGATTGCCGCCGGACAGACGCGACAAACGCAAAAGAAAAAGAAGAAATTTTCTTACTACGCGGTGATCCAGTCCGACGGCGACGAAATGAGTGGCGTTTTCCAAAAATGCGGCGCTGACCCGGAAAAGCTCCGCGACCAGTCGAAAAAACTGCTCAATTTTGCCAGCGAAGCGGCGAAGATGGTGAAAGCTTACGGCGGCGTCACCATCTATGCCGGTGGCGACGATCTGCTCTGCCTGGCACCGGTGGAAAATGGCGAGGGCGACGCGGTACAGAATCTGCTGAATCTGCTCGAAACCCTCCGGGATACTTTCGCCGATTTTTTCGGTAAAGGGCAAGGTTTCCCAACCCTTTCCTTTGGCGTCGCCATCCGCTACTACAAGCATCCGCTTTATGAAGCCTTCGCCGATGCCGGGCGCTTGCTTTTTGATAAGGCAAAGATAAAAGGCGGCAAAAACGCGGCGGCCATCTCACTGAAAAAACACAGCGGCCACGGCGCGGAATTTATCCTGACAGGATTTGATAACAACCATTGCCTGGCTGATATACAAAACATCATCCGTGGCCATTGCGAGGAAAAGTATCTCAATTCCGTGGCCCATCACCTGCGCAATTTCCGTGTGCTGTTCCGTGAAGCGTTGAAGAAAGCGAAAGAGGTGGATGATGCGGATGCGCCGGCCCTGAAAAATGCCTTCGCCAACGTTTTTGACCACGACACGCACGATGAAGGCGGGACACCGGCGCAGCTTGCGGCTATCCGCCATCTGTTTTTCAAAATCCGGGATGGCGTTTTGCCGATGACCGAGCCCAAAATCGACGAGGCGGCAAACCAGGCGGAGCGAGACTGCCGCCAGGCCATCGCCGCCTTGGACGAGGTTCTGCGTTTCGCCCGATTTTTTAACGAGGAGGCCGAAAATGATGACTAAGCTGATTACGCTGACGCCGCTGGAACCGTATTTTTTCGGCGGCGAGCGAGTCTTCTCCTATGGCGAACATACCAGCAAACTGGCCGGTGGCTATTTCATCCGCTCGCTGAATACCCCTTCGCAGACGGCGCTGTTCGGCGCCTTGCGCTATCTCGGCATCGGCGAGAAAAATGCCGACTATTCCCTGAGCGATGAGGACAAAAAGAACATCGGCGCGGCCAGCTTCAACATGCTGCAAACCAGCCAGGAATTTGGCCGCATCACGGGCATTTCGCCGCTCTATCTGATGGACGATCATGGAGCTTTGTATATTCGCGCTCCCTTTGATCATCATGCCGGTTGCAAAACACAGACCTATCAACCGTACCGCGATTACTCGCCGCCGCTCTTGACCGCCGGTTGCGACGGGGACGTGCAAACGCGCATCTTCCCCAGAAGATTCCAGGCGAAAAATGGCCTGGCCGACGGTTGGTTGCGGCTGGATGGCGGGCGGATTGTCGAGGATAAAGACATCTTCCATGGGCTTGTCCGCCCCCATGTCAATAAGTCTGAACATGCCGAAGGCTTCGTCAAACGGCAGTACACACGGCTGAAAGAGGGCTGGCGCTTTGCCTTTTTCGCCAATGTGCACGACGATTTTATCTTCGGCCCGGAACGCGTCATTTATCTTGGCCAGAAAAAATCGGCCTTTGCCGTCCAGACTGACGATGAAACCGAGCCAACGCTGGAAGAAATCACCCAGCTCCTGGCGCACGAGCGCCGCCCCGGCCAAAGCTTTCTCTATCTGCAATCGGATACCTTTTTAGGCGCCGAAGCCGATATTGCCAGCCTCTCCAGTAGTTGCTCCTTCGCTATGACCACGGTGAGGGAGCAGCGGGTTTTCACGACCAATTACGCCGCAGGCGGCAACCATTACCAACGCTACCGGAAAGAGGAAAGCCTCCTCAAGTTGCTGCGAGCTGGCTCTATATTCTGGACGGATAAGCCGGAAAAAGTGAAGGAATTGATTGAAAAAAAGCATCTGCAACAGGCCGGATTCAACCGCGTCATCGGAGGAGAACAATGAAACCACATCTGCTGAAACTGGAACTGCTGACCAATCTGCATGTCGGTGACGAGGGCGGCATGGGCCTGGTGGAAAACAGCGTGCAGCGCGACAGTGTGCTGAAGGATATGCCGATCATTCCCGGTTCCGGCGTCAAGGGGGCGCTGCGGGAATATTTCGAGGACAGGTTGACCGATGGGCAAAAAAAGAGAGAGATTTTTGGTTATCCGGTGAAAAAAGATGAAAAGGGCGAAGTGCAAGAGCCGTCCGGCGACGGCAAATACAAGTTTTTTGATGCCTTCTGCCTGGCCCGGCCCCTGCGGGTTTCCGAGGGTCATACGCCCTATGTGCTGGCGACATCAACGGCAATCGTCGTCCATACTTTGAAATTATTGCATGGCATTGGTTTTGGCCCGCTGTGCCAGATGGATGCTCAAAGTTTTGCAACGCTTATCGGCAATATCGACTCACTCAGCAATTCTCTGGACGATGCCGCGCCATTTCTCGTCCGCACTGACAGTCCACAAAAAATAGCGACAATCGAAGGGTATGCGGTTCGACCTACTATGGGCGACGGCCCGGTTCAACGCTGTGTCAGCCAACTGCTTGACGCTTTGATTGGCAAAACCGCCTGGGCAATAGCGAAGAATCTGAACGACTACGACCTGCCGGTGCGGGCGCGGAATTGCCTTGATGATGATAAGCGCAACCTCTGGTACGAGGAGTATGTGCCGCATAAAAGCGTCTTTCTGGCGCCTCTGCTGACGCCGGATAACGACGCCGACAAACCCCTACCATTCGGTGAGCCTGTTCAGTTTGGGGCGAACGGCTCGGTGGGCATGGGCTATGCCAGCGTCTCTTTTGTCGATCTGTCGCCAAATGGCGCTTTAGGAGGCCAGGGATGAATAAAAGACGCATCGAGCAGATGATTCCGCTGGCGATAACGGTTTTACAAGAGAAAGAATTGAAGATTCTGGAAGATGGCATCATCAAAAAAGCCTGGCGTGGTCAATTGGCCGCCTTTGGCGCCACCGTCGCCACCGGCAGCCTGCTGGCCGCCACCGCTTTTTTCGCCAAACAGGGCAATGCCGAAGTTGACCGGGCCAAACTGAGCAAAGCGATTTACGAAGTCATGAAAAAGTATCAGTCTGAACAGGGCCAGGACATGCGGTCAGCGGACAGTCTGCTCCATTTCGTGCAGTGCGTTCTTGTAACGGAGCCAGCCCATAAACAGGCCATGAAGGAAGTGGTGCTCGACGCGGCGACGGCTTTGAAACTGGCCATGAATCTGTTCATCGCCGAAGAGAAAGACGACAAAGTGGCGTCGAACCAGGTCGTCGGACACGGTGGGGAGGGACAGGTATGAACCAGCATTATCGCTTTCATGTGGAATATTTTAATTACCTCCTGACCGACGCTGACGCGGAAGAACAGGAAGAACATTGCCGGAAGAATAACAAAGAGTTGCTTAATTTCCGTCTACCCGCAAAGGAGGAAATCCCTTTTTCCGAGCACTGCTTCCACCTGAAGACGCTCTATCCCGGCCTGCTTGCCGGACTGGGTTATGCTCACGAAGCGATGGAAAATGTGAACAACCAGATCAAGCTTGGTTTCAGCCTGGATTTCGTCACCGGCCTGCCCGTTATCCCCGGCAGTTCGGTGAAGGGCGTGCTGCGCAGCCTGTTCGACGATGAAGAAGCCGTCACAGCGCTGCGGCAGCGGGAATACTGGCCAAAAGCAGGTGGTCAGCCGGTTGATGCCGATGCCTTGCCACAGGCGCTGTTCGGAGAGAGCGAGAATGACGGCCAGGTCATATTCTGGGATGCCTGGCCCGTTAAATCGGCCAGTGATAAGGTGTTTGGCCTTGATTATATCACCCCGCATCTGCCGAAATCGCAGGACGGGAAAGATTTGGCTGAGGAATACCGTGGCCTGACCAATCCCGTGCCGATCATGATGCTGAAGGTCATCCCCGGTGTTACCTGGCGTTTTCGTTTCTCGCTTGACGACATCCGGCTTGCCGATGGAACAGGCATCGCCGCCGAGGCTGTGTGTAAGCTGTTCCGTGAATTACTGCTGATTACCGGTATTGGCGCCAAAACCAACACCGGCTTCGGGGCGCTGGAAACTGATGCGGCGGCGGACATAAAGTGGCGGCTCGCCGCTGAAGGGAAAACAAAGGAAGAAATCGAGGCTCCCGTCTGGCTGTATTCTTTATCAGAAGAGCGCCTGGCCCAGGCATTCGGCAAAGATAAAAATAAGACGCTGAAACAATTTGACCTGCAAGAAGCCGATCTGCGTAAACTTGGTAAGGAACTGCGTGGCGAAATGATAGCTTCCTGGGCTGGCGCCGAAAAAAAATCCAATAAAAGAAAAGCGTACAAATTTTTCTTTCCATCTCAACATGATGAGGAATAACAATGAACGAAAAAGTCGCCTACTATTACCTGGAGACGACAAAAGACTTCATCGCCGCTTTGGGATTTGCTTTGGCATATTATTCTATTCTTCATTTCAGGATGCACTAATCCTTCCTCCGACTTTTTGTAACTCCC
>DOMU01000150.1:7423-7578 GCA_003509305.1 Desulfobulbaceae bacterium
ACTTGAGAACCGGAGTCGTTATCTATCCTTAATATCCAGGAGCGGATCAATGTCTGACAACAACGAGCAGAAAGCACCTTACAGCCACCACACTTTTCTGTTTCCCTTTCGCTGGGACTTGCCTGAAACGGATAATCGACAGGATTTTGAGGGCG
>DOMU01000150.1:7626-9801 GCA_003509305.1 Desulfobulbaceae bacterium
ACGCCACCTACCAGTATCTGACCGGCCCGGCCCGGCGTTTAGCCTTTTCCGCAAAGAAGAACGAAGGGAGCGGTGATACGCCGCCTTCCTGCCCCAACAAGATTTTCTTTTCCACAAAGAAGAATGAAGAGAGCGGCGATGCCGCCCGCGCCATACCGGCCTGGCATTTTGCCCTGCGCCCGCAAGCGAGTGACGCGGACAAAAAGAAGCGTAAATATCGCATAGAAAAATCATCGGCAAATCAAGCCGAAAGCTTTGAACTCGACATTCGNNCATGTCTATAACACCGGCGTTGCCGTGCTGATTTTTGAGCTGGAATATTGGGGCGTGAAGTATGCCACCGAAGGAAGCGGTCACCGCTTTGATTATCAAACGGTGAAGCCCGTCGCGATTCCGGTAACGCTCGCCGACATCAACAAAATCAACGAACACGGGCGGCGCGTTAATCTTCCCTTCATCGCTCCCCTGCCCAATCGGCTGACCGCCGACCGTATTATTCTGGAATTGGAGGATGGCCAGTGTTTCGGGGATGATTTCCGGGTTAATGGCAAGGAGTTCAGGCTTAACCACGTCATGAAGCCGATTCGGAAGCTGCTGGGCCTGAACGCGAAGGTAAAGCCGGTGACGGACAAAAACGCGCTGGATGATGGACATTATCTGATCACCCCGGCCATCGACGACCGCATGTACGTGGTGTGTCTCTGCCATAACGATGAACTGATAAAAAAAGCACGGATTTTTTCCGGCGGCGAATACGCCTATCTGACTGACTGGGAGTGCGCGGCAGAGCTGTACACCTTCGCCTTCATCGAAAATGATTGCACCTGCCAGAGCCAGACCATGATTTTCGAGTTACTGCGGCAAACGGTGTATAACCGCTGGATTAAATACGGCACGGTTTACGCCGCCACCCACCATTCCCTGGTTTGTCTGACCACCTCCAAGGCGCCGGAAGCCGCCGTCATCAAGCCCTTCCTGAACATCTATACGGAAATGGCCATCATCGCCCTGGCCCAGCGGGCGACCATTCTGGCCCTGTCGGATGACGCGGCGAAAATAGCCAACAAATACAAGCCGGATCAAAGATGCGGGCAGGAATTACGCAATGAAATCGCCCGCCTGCGCGACCGGCATATCCGGGCGCAAAATCAGATTTTGCTTGATGAGGTGACGGTGCAGGAACAGGGCGAGGAACTTTTTCCGATGATTCAGAATGGCCTTTTCATTGGCAGGAGCAACGACAAGCTGGGCGGACAACTGGAAAATCTTTATGCCATCGCCGCCGATTCCTATGAACGCGGCCAGGAACAGTTTGAAAAAAATATCAAATTACTCGCCATTATCCTGGCGGCGCTGGCTTTGCCGGTTTTTTTCGAATCGTTAGGCATTTCTACCCGTTGTCTTGTTCCCTGGCTCCTGTCTTTGTTCCCATGAGCGCCGCTGGGAAATATATCGTCATCTACGACATCAGCGATGACAAAGAGCGCCTGCGCCTCTCTAAGATACTGGAAGGATATGGTTTCCGTGTCCAGGAAAGCGCTTTTGAGTGCTTGCTTTCACGCCTGAGCCGCGAACGGATGGTGGCGGCCATTGAGGCGCTGGCCATTGAAACCGGCTTCGTCAATATCTACCGTATCAACGAGCACCGCAAAACCATCTCGCTGGGTCAGCCGCGACCGCCCTCGCCGGATGAGGACTGCGCCTTCATTGTTTGACGGCATTGCCATTTCAATGTTGCGCTATTATACAACCACCCGTCAGGCGGATACGGCGCTGGGTTTCGCCGCGCCGATGGCGGCGACCACGGCATCTATGCAAGAGGCGCGACGCGCGCAAATCCACGTCTACTGTGATGAAATAACTACAAAATTTTACAATCAGAAACCATGCCAGACCCAAAACACCCACGACAAAAAGCACTCTCGCGAAAACCGAGGCGAGATACGGACAGGCCAAAAGAGAGTGCGAAAAATCCCCTTGCAAGCGCCCGCATTTATTGATTATTTTGAAGGCACCCCCAGAGATGGGAACGGAACTGGTTCCGATTGTGACCGTTTACTTATCACTTCCAATACTTCTTCACCCAACCCCAGAGATGGGAACGGAACTGGTTCCGATTGTGACAATTCTCCTGTACTTTAACAGTTGTGTATTCCCAGAGATGGGAACGGAACT
>DOMU01000162.1:0-815 GCA_003509305.1 Desulfobulbaceae bacterium
ATGGACGCGCAACCCTTCGGCGACAATTTCCGCCACCGTCAGGCGCGGTGACAGTGAGGCGAAAGGATCCTGAAAGACAATCTGCAACTCTCGCCGCAGCGGGCGCAGCGTCTTAGTGGTCAGTTCATGCAGCGGCTGGCCCTGGTAAAAAATTTTCCCCTGGCTTTTTATCAATCGCAGAATAGCCATGGCCAAGGTCGTCTTGCCGGAGCCGGATTCGCCGACAATGCCGTAGGTCACTCCCTCGCGGAAAACCAGGCTGGTCTGATCAAGGGCGATAANNTTCCTCGCGCCGAAACCAGTTTTTCCAGGTAGCCGGTAACGGAAAATGGCAGGCCAGCCGCCGCGTCCACAAGAGCGCTTCGCCGCCTTGGCGTGGCTGTATTTGGCCTTTGGGAATAGCCGCCAGCAGATGGCGGGTATAGTCTTCTTTCGCTGCGCTGAAGATGGTGTCCGTGCCACCCTGTTCGGTGATTCGCCCGCCGCGCATGATGGCGATGCGCTCGGCCAGCTTTTTCACCAAAGTCAGGTCGTGGCTGATCAGGAGCACAGCCATGCGGTACTCGCGGCGCAGATCAGCCAGGAGCGCCAGTATCTGCTCCTGAATGGTGACGTCGAGCGAGGTGGTCGGTTCGTCGGCGATCAGCAGATCCGGATGGCAGGCCAAAGCCATAGCGATAATTACCCGCTGCTTTTGACCTCCGGAAAGCTGATGCGGATACGAGGTCAGCCGTGTTTCCGGTTCGGCGATGCCGGTGCGGCCCAACAGGCGCGCCGCCTCTTTTTCCGCTTCGTGGCGGTTCAGCCCCCGGTGC
>DOMU01000162.1:833-7343 GCA_003509305.1 Desulfobulbaceae bacterium
CATCGGTTCCTGAAAGATCATGGCGATGCGGTTGCCGCGCAGCGAGCGTAAACGCCGGTCGTCAAAAGCGAAGATATCTTCGCCGCGCCAGAGGATTTGCCCCTCGTGGCGCGTCCGTCGGGTTTCTTCCATCAGGCGCAAAATCGACAGCGCCGTCACCGATTTGCCGGAGCCGGATTCCCCGGCCAGTGCCAGGCATTCGCCTTCGCCGATGGTAAACGTTATATCGCGCAGAAGCGGTGGGCCGTTTGACTGGCCATTGGCGGCATTGGCGGTGAGCCACAGGGAAAAATTCCGTACTTCAAGCATCAGGCGCGCCCTGGATGGAAGTCTTTGAGAAAGGTCATACGCCAGCCGGAAAGCTGCCGGAGGCTCGCCGCCGGAAACGCGCCATCAGCCAGGAGGAAACGGGCGACGGCGCGCAGTTCGTCGCTGTTGCCGATAAGGCCAGGGTCGATGCCGAGCATTTCGCTTTTCAGCCGGATCATATCCCGCAAACGCCGGTAGCTTTCTTTTTCGCTGGCCGAAAGCCGCCATGGTTTTTCTACCGGAGCTGCCGTTTCTTCCGGGATGCCTGAAGTTTCCGCGCACAGGGCGATGATGGCGCCGCCGTGGCGAGTGATCGCTTGGTTCGACAAGCCGAGGCTGTACAGCTCTGCAATGCCTTCTGGTGGCCGGTGAGCAATGGCGAGAAGTCCGGCATCGGGGATGATGTGTCCGCGCGGTTTATCACTGGCGCGGGCGGTTTCTTCTCGCCAGATGAAAAGCCGTTTCAGGATGGCCGCGCCCGCCGGTGGCAGACTGAGTGCGGCGCGCAGGCGCTGATAACGGCTGGAACCATCGGAAATGTAAGAACGTGGGTCGTTGTACAGCGCCAATTCCTCATAGAGCCAGGCTTTGACCTGCGGCTTGGTGATGCGCCGCAGAATCGACAGCCGTAAGGCGTGCAGATAGCGCACATCGTTGTCGGCGTAGGCCAGTTGCTCGGCGCTTAAAGGACGGTGCAGCCAGTCAGAGCGGGTTTCTGTTTTTATGAGGTCGGTGCCGAGCAGTTCCCGCACGAGGACGGCCAGCGACAGGGTGGACGGCAAGCTGGCAAAGCCGGCGGCCAGGCGGGTGTCGAAGACGTTTTGAGCGGTGGCGCCGGTGGCGCGCTGGAGAATGGCCAGGTCCTGCCCGGCATCGTGGAAGATTTTGACCAGGCCAGGGTGAGCCAGCAGTTCGCCCACAGGCCGTAAATCATCCAGCGCCAGTGGGTCGATAAGATGACATTCGTCGCCGGAAATCGCCAATTGGATCAGCCCCAGGCGTGGATAGTAGGTGTGTTCCCAGAAAAATTCGGTGTCGAGGGCAATAGCGTCGGCGCTTTTCGCCTGATCGACAAGTGCCAGTAATTGGGCAGGCTTGGTAATCATGGTCAATGTATTAAAAACCGCTGTCAGCCGTATCGCCAGCCTGGGCGCGGTTGATCAGGGCCTTGTTGCGGCGGATGAGAGAGCCGCTTCCGGAAGCCAGGCTGTTCGATTTCAGACAACACTGGATGGCCTCGCGTTTTTTGCCCTGGCGCAGGCGGATTTTAGCCATGCTATGCCAGTAGTAGGGGTTGCGCGGTTCAATGCGCAAGGCGCGTTCCAGGAACATTTCCGCCTGACTGAGTTTGCCTTCTTGTAAATACTGTTCTCCCTGGTGGTACAGGCTGGCCGCCGGTCCTAATCTGGGCTGCAAGGCTGGCAACGAATCCACCGGTGGCGCGGATGTTTCCTCGTCTTCCAGCGGTGGCGGTTCAGGTTCCGCCTGTTGCGGTTGATTTTGTCCAGGCTGAATCTCTTCGGGTGGTGGTTGTCCAGGCTGAGCTGGTTCCGGTGGCCGGGCTGGTTCAAACACTTGAGGCGTGGCATCTGACCCGGCTGTGGTTTCGGCGGGTGGCGCCGGTGGCAGCACGGTTTTTCCGACACAGCCGGAGACAAGCACCATGACGAAAAGGACAAAAAAGACAGAATCGTACGAGACAAGGTGAGGCCGCATGGGCAATCATCCTGAAAAAAAATGAGTTTATTGAAACCAGCCGCGTACGGTATCGAAAAACCCCTTCTTTTTCTGTACCGGTGGCAGCGGCTGTGGCGTCGTCGTGGCTGCCGGTGTTTTCACCTGGCTGGGGGGCGGCATCGCTTTTGCTGAGGGGGCGGCGGTCATTGATGGTGGAATCTCCTCGACGATGGGCTGTGGTTCGGTGCCGGCCAGATAGGGCAGCAGCATCGATTGTTCGTCACTGTCGTCACTGGTGGCGGCCAGCGTTATCCTGTCAATCCGCCGCCAGAGGATGTTTTCCGGCGTGGTAAGAATCAGAGGGTTCGCGCCAATGTCGGTCATGATCCGTTCCCAGAGCGGCAGTGCGCCGCTTGAACCGGTGAGGCCAACTGGTTTGTTGTCATCTCGCCCAACCCAGACCACCAGCACATGATCGCCGCTGAAGCCCGCGAACCAGGCATCTCGCAGGTTGTTGGTGGTGCCAGTTTTGCCGGCCAGGTGTTCGTCGGCGAGTTTGCCGCGTTGCAAATTCGAAGCGGTGCCTTCGGCGACCACCCGTTGCAGTCCATAATTGAGGAGGAAGATCGTCGCCGGTTCAAAACGCTGCTCAACCGTCAGGCCATATTGGCGCAAGAGCGAATGGTCGGCGGCCATGACCGTGTTGATGGCCCTGAGTGGCGTGTAAAAGCCGTCGGCGGCCATGGTTTGATAAATCTGAGCCACCTCGAACGGCGTCATTTCGACAGCGCCTAAAAGAATCGACGGCAGTGGCGTGATTGGGCGTGGAAAACCCAGACGTCCGGCGGCTTCAATGATCTTTTCCAAACCAACATCCATACCGAGGTGGATGGTCGCGAGATTCCAGGAATTAGCGAGCGCCCGGTACAGGGCAACCTGGCCATGTTCGCGATGATCGAAGTTGTCCGGTGACCAGATCCCCTGGCCGGTAGGCAGATTGACCGCTGTATCTTCAACCGGGCTGCCCAAAGTATAATTATTTTCAAGAGCCGTCAGATAGACCACCGGTTTGAACAGCGAGCCGATCTGCCGCCTGGCGCTCAAAACCCGATTGAAGCCTTGGTTCACCGGATCTTTGCCGCCGGCCAGCGCCAGTACTTCGCCGTTGTCGCGGTTGGTGATGATGGCCGACGCCTCAGTGCCGCCGCGTCTGTTCCGTTTTTCCAGCCGCGCTACCCCATCGTGGATGTTTTTTTCCAGCTTAAATTGTATCCGTGGGTCGAGGGTGGTCATGATTTGCAGACCGTTCGTTTTCAGGTCTTCTTCCTGAAACTGGCTGGCCAGTTGCTGCCGCACCAGATCAAGAAAGGCCGGAAAGCGGTTGAAGCCGTCGCGCCGCACCTCGGTGTCAAACAGTGGCTCCAGATTGGCGGCGATCTGTTCTTCCGGGCTGATCAGGCCTGCTTCAGCCATTTTTTCCAGTACCACATGGCGGCGCTCCAATGCCTTTTCCGGATGTCTGAACGGATCGTAAAGACTCGGCCCTTTGACCAGGCCAACCAACGTGGCGATCTGTGCCAGTGATAAATCGGCCAGCGTGCGGTGGAAAAAATACTGTCCGGCCAGGGCGAAGCCGTGGATCGCCCGATTACCATCCTGGCCAAGAAAAACCTCGTTGACATAGGTGGTGAGGATTTCCTCTTTGCTGTATTTGCTGTCGAGCAGCAGGGCCATGATTGCTTCGCGGAATTTGCGTGAGGCCGTGCGTTCGTTGGTTAAAAACAGATTTTTTACCAACTGCTGGGTAATGGTGCTGCCACCTTGCACCGTGGCTCCGGCGCGGATATTGGCGAGGAGAGCGCGCAGAATGGCCAGCGGTGAGACGCCGGGATGGTTGAAGAATTTCTGATCTTCGACCGCCACAAGCGTTTTGACGAACAGCGGCGGGATTCCCTCGTAGGTCACGACAATACGGTCTTCATGGGCGGTCGGATGAAAACTGCCGATGCGGGCTGGGTCGAGACGAAAGAGATCGAGTGGCTCGTTGTTGTCCTTTTCGGTAATAGCCGTGATGCCGTTACTGCCGAAGGTGATGGTGACGCCTCGCGATGGCTCGAAACCGGAGGGGAAATGAAAGCCTCGGCTGATCACCGTCATGACCGTCCCCTGGCGCTGGTAGCTGCCCTCGCTCTTCGGCGGTTTCTCGTGACGGTAACCGGAGAGCAGCAGCTCATCTTCCAATATCTGCGGCGTCAGCGGCTGGCCGACATAGAGTTCCAGCGGTCGGGCGTAAACGATGGCCGGCAGTGACCAACGCTGCCCCTCGAAACGCGCCTCGATTTCTGGCCGCAGCCCCAGCCCATAGAAGGTCAGCGCCGCGATTATCAGGGCGAGCGACAGCAACCCAATCAAAAAAAATAGCGAAAGTCGTTTCATTGGCCACGAAAACGATGGATTTTCCCGCACAGCCTATCTCTCGACGGCCAGGGTACGCGAACGAACGTCGACACAATAGCCCTGGCAAGGGGTCAAGGAAAAGGATTTTTTTCGTAAAGGTTGCGAATGGATTTAAGAGGAATGTTTGGGCTGGTTGAACAGAGTGGCGATTTCTTCTTCGCTGATGTCGTCGTACATTTCCGCCTGGCCGATACCATTCAGCAGCACGAAGACCAGCCGTCCAGCCACGGCCTTTTTATCGGTTTTCAGGAAGGAACGGATACGTTCCTGAGCGAGTTGCGGCGGTATGTCCACCGGTAAGCCGTAATCGGTGAGGACAGTGTGAATTTTATTCCGTTCCGCAGGTGTCAACAGTCCGCGTCTCTCGGACAGGCGAGTGGCGGCCATCATGCCGATGCTGACCGCGAAACCGTGCGACAGGCTGTAGTTGGAGGCGGCTTCGACGGCATGGCCAAAGGTATGGCCAAAATTCAGGATGCGGCGCAGGCCGCCCTCCCGTTCATCGGCCATGACCACATCGGCTTTGATACGGCAACAGTTGGTGATCATATCGATAAGGGTGGTCGGGTCGAGGCGGAAAATATCCTCTCTTTTCACCGCGAGAAAATCGAAGAAAGCGCTATCTCTGATCAGACCGTATTTCAGCACTTCGGCCAGGCCGGACCGCAGCTCTTCCGGTGGCAGGCTAGAGAGGGTTTCCGGGTCGATGAACACCGCTTTCGGCTGATGGAAAGTGCCAACCAAATTTTTTCCGGCCTCGATATCGACCCCTGTTTTGCCGCCGACCGAGCTGTCCACCTGCGCCAGCAGGGTGGTGGGCACTTGGACAAAGGGAATGCCGCGCATATAAATAGAGGCGAGAAAACCGCAGATATCGCCAGCTACACCGCCGCCGAGGGCGATCAAGGCGTCATGGCGGTCGAAGCCAGCCACGGCCAGGCGTTCGGCCAACTCACCGATGGTGGCGAGATTTTTTTGTGTTTCCCCGGGTTGGATGAGAAAGAGATGCGCCGTAAGCCCAGTTTTATCGAGACTGGCCAAAAGTGCCGGGGCATAGAGTGTTGCCACCGTGCTGTCGGCAATGACCGCGTATTTCTTGGCCGGGCAAAGCGCGGCAATTTTTTTGCCGCAATTGTCCAGACAGCCGTGGGCAATTTCTATTGGATAGCCGTTGGCAGCCAGCCGTACCCGTAATTCAGCCATGTCGTTTCCTCACGCGGAAAAATCCCCAACAAAAAAGGGACGCCCCAAACGGGGCATCCCTTGTGTGGACTTGGAACTACAGAAAATTACATCTTGGAGCCGGAGGCCGCGCCCTGCATCTTGACTTCGACCTTTTCGGTCAGGCTGGCGTAGTATTTACGCAGCATGTCGAGAACTTCCTCGCGGCCAAAGTGATCCGGAATCTCGCTGCCGTCGGAAAGCATTTTGCGCAGCTTGGTGCCGGACAGGATGACGCGGTCGTCCTTGCCGTGCGGGCAGGTACGCAGGGAGGCCATGCCGTCGCACTTCTTGCAATAAAAAGTCCAGTCGATTTTCAGCGGCTGGGTCAACAGGTCTTTGGCTGGATTGCCGGTGACCGGGATCTGGTCGAAAATATCCTGGGCTTCGAACATGCCATAGAAGTCGCCGACACCGGCATGATCACGGCCAACGATCAGGCGGTTCATACCGAAGTTCTGGCGGAACAGGGCATGAAGCAAGGCCTCGCGCGGTCCGGCATAGCGCATATCGAGAGGATAACCGGCTTGAATGACGTTGTCTTTGACGAAGTACAATTCAACCAATTTGTCGATACAGGGAACGCGAACCTCAGCGGGGATGTCACCGGGTTTCAGGTTGCCGATCAGCGAGTGGATGACCACGCCGTCGCAGACCTCGATAGCAATTTTGGCCAGATACTCATGCGAGCGGTGCATCGGATTGCGAAGCTGCAAGGCGGCGACGGTGCCCCAGCCTTTTTCGTCGAGTTTGGCGCGCAGCTCGGCGGGACGCATATAGACGCCGGGATAATCCTTCGGATAACGGCCTTCGGAGAGTACTTTGACCGGGCCGGCCAGGTTGAAT
>DOMU01000162.1:7393-8073 GCA_003509305.1 Desulfobulbaceae bacterium
TTTGAAGATTTTTTCACATTCCCATTTTTTCTCTTCTTCCGTAAGCGAATATTTTTCCGTCACCGTCATGGTGGCGTAAGTCTCGCCTTTGAAGACCAGGGCGATCTCATCACTGACTTTGATGCTGTCGTCATCGGTGTCGAGAACAACCGGGACTGGCCAGAAAGTGCCGTCAGCCAAGGTGAAATTCTCGCAGACGTTCTTCCAGTCGGCTTTGCTCATGAAACCGTTGAGTGGAGAGAAACCGCCGATACCCATCATAATCAGGTCGCCGCGAACACGCGGACTGATTTCGACCTTTTTCAGGCCAGCGGCTTTTTTCACCTCGGCGTCGCGGGCGGCGCCTTCCAGTAGGCTGCAAACCAAACCTTTCCCACCGTGGGGAGCAACTAACTTCGACATGAGCCAACCTCCTTTGAGTGTAGATATTAACGGCGCGGCGGACCCGCGCATTTCTTTTCGAAGCNNCTGCATGAGTTAGAATTGATTTCCGGAAAAATGTCAAGCGCAAAGCTTGGACTTCCGCCGCCGTTCGTTCAGGTGAAAAAACGCAGGCGCAGGGCGTTGGTTACCACCATGACCGAACTCATGGCCATGGCGGCTCCTGCCAGCATCGGGTTGAGCGCTGGCCCGCCAAAAGGCACGAGAAGGCCCGCCGCCACCGGAATGCCCAAGCTGTT
>DOMU01000186.1 GCA_003509305.1 Desulfobulbaceae bacterium
CGCTTTTCGGCGATGAGGGCCGGCTGGGCGCGGTGCGCGAACGCTGGCATGGCTACCAGCGGCGATGGCTCTCAGATGGCGCGGCGGCGGCGATTCTCGCCCTTCTTGCCGGCGAGGGGATCTACGACCCCCTGCGGCTTCTGCCGCGCTTCGAGCGGCGTATCGCCAATATCCTGCATCTGACTGAACTGCTGTCGGCGGCGGAAAGTGCCCAGGATATTGGCCCCGGCGAATGTNNGTGGCTCTCGGCACGCCTCGGCGAGGATGGCGGCGAGGAGGGTGAATTGCGTCTTGAAAGCGACCGGCCATCACTGCGGATCGTTACCATGCACGGCGCCAAGGGTTTGGAATTTCCTGTGGTATTCTGTCCATCGCTGTGGCGGGGCCTGTCTGGAAACAAGCGTCAAACGGACGAAGCCGCCTTCCATGACGGTGGCCAGGCGGTAGTTGACCTTGGCTCACCGGAATTCGCCACGGCATGGCAACAGTCGAGTGATGAGGAACGCGCCGAGGAATTGCGCCTGCTCTATGTAGCCCTGACCAGGGCCAAGCTACAGTGCCTGGTATTCTGGCCGCTCTCTGATGGCGACCAGCCGGAGACGGTTGCCGGGTCGCCTTTGTCTTATCTGCTGGCTGGTGATGGCGCCGTATCAGGCGAGGAGATGCGGCGGCTTTTTTTAAAGCGGGCTGAGGAGGCTGGTGTCACCGCTGAGGAATCGGCGGGTGATGCGGTGGAGAGCGCACCAATCCAGCAGCGGGCGGTGGCCGCAAGCTTTTCCGCCCGGCAATTTCACGGTCAGTTCGACCGATCCTGGCAGATGGCCAGCTTCTCGTCATTAGCCCGGCGTGGCACGGAAGACGAAATATCCGATACGCCCGCTTTATTCGTGTCCGAGTCGGCGGACGAAGCGAGCGGGTCCATCGCCCTGTCCGCTTTGCCCAGAGGAACGCGCTTCGGTAACCTGATTCATGCCTGCCTCGACAAAATGGATTTCACGACGGCGGAAGACGAGATGCCCGGCCTTGCGGCGCGGCTGGTTGAACGGCAGGCCGCCCTGTTCGGTTTCTCCGGCGGTCAGGAAANNACCGCCGCCCGCCTGCTCATCGAAACAATTATGACGCCGCTGCCCGCGATCGGCGAAAAGGCGCCTGGTGGCTGGCGATTAGCCTATCTGAAAGCGAGCGATATGGTTAAGGAAATGCCGTGGTCGTTGGCCTTGAAAAAGATCTGGCCGGAGGAAATCGGCGCGATTCTTGCGGGCGACCCGGCGGTGACACCGCTGGCCGGGCCGCGGGTGGCTGGCTATCTGACCGGCTTTATCGACCTGTTGTGCCAGTGGCAAGGGAAGTATTATATCCTCGACTACAAAAGCAATTTCCTCGGCAGCCGCCAGGCCGACTATGACGCCGCGGCGCTGACTTGGGCCATGGCTGAGCATAATTACGGCCTGCAATACTGGCTGTATACGCTGGCCGTCCATCGCTGGCTTGCCTGGCAACGTCCAGACTACGATTACGACCAGCATTTCGGCGGCGTTTACTACCTCTTTGTCCGTGGTATGCGACGGGAATCGCCGGGAGCCGGCGTCTTCGCCACCCGGCCGGAGCGGGAGAAGCTGGAGCGTCTGGCGACCTTGTTAGGAGAACGGCGATGAAGGCCGAGGCTTTCTTCATTGATGATTCCGTTGGCAATTTCACACCTGGCTTCGCCGGGCTGGAAACGGCGTTGGCCGATCTTTTGGCCGGTTTCGCCCCAGCGGAAATTCGTAAAGATATTCATCAACTGGTAACCAGGGTGACGCTGGCCCTGGCCGATGGTCACAGTTGTTTGCCGGTAACGGCGCGGGAAGAAAAAATCGCCCTCGCCTCCGGCTGCGCCGACGAAAGCGGTCTTTTGCCGCTCAGCATTTTCGCGGGACGAATTTACCTGAGCCGCTATTTTCACTATGAAAAACGGCTGGCTAGCAACTGCCGCCGCCTGGCCACGGCCCAGACAGCATGGCGAGCGATGGCGCTTTTCGGCCAGCTCTTTCCGGAAGATGCCGGCCAGCGTCAGGCTGCCGAAATCGCCCTGCGCCGGAAACTGTGCCTGATTTCCGGCGGCCCCGGCACCGGCAAGACCGCGACCGTGGTCAGAATTATCGCCATGCTGCTGGAAGCCCACGGCCCGACACTCAAAATCGCCCTTGCCGCTCCAACCGGCAAGGCGGCTATGCGGCTGAAGGAATCGCTTACTTCGAGTCTCGTCCATCCGCCGCTGCCGCCGGAAATCGTCGCCGCCATGCCAAGAGAAAGCTTCACGCTGCACCGGCTGCTCGGCGCCCGCGTTCATAGCCCGCATTTCCGCCATAACGCCGAAAATCCGCTGCCTTACGATGTCGTTATCGTCGATGAAGCTTCGATGGCCGATCTGGCTCTGATGGCAAAATTGACCGACGCTTTACCGGAACAGGCCAGGTTGATCCTTTTAGGAGATCAGAATCAGCTCACCTCGGTGGAATCGGGGGCGGTCTTTGCCGAAATGCTGACCGGGCTGCCGGACTGCCGCGTTGTCCTCAGCACCGCGTATCGCTTCAACCCAGGCATTGGCGCCTTTGCTCAGGCGATCCGAGAGGGAAATACCGAGACGGCCTGGACAATTGCCGCAAGCTCAGCCTATCCGGAAATTCATCTTGAACAGCGGACGGAGGCTGAGGCGCTGTGGGAAAAACGCTTGCCCGCCTATATGGATGCGGTCGGAGATTTCCCTGAAAAGGCCAGCATCGGCGAAATATTTGCGGCCTTTCGCCGCCTGCAGACTCTCTGCGCCACGCGGGGAGAAAGCTGGGGTGTCGCTGGAGTCAATCAGCGTGTGGAGCGGCTCTTGAGGCGAAAAGGTTATGCCTCAGGCCCCAATTTGTGGTACGCTGGCCGGCCTGTGCTTTTGCGGCGGAACGACTTTTCTCTGGGCCTCTACAACGGTGATCTCGGTATTTGCCTGCCTGACGATAACCCCGGCGATGGCGCGGGTTTCCGTGTGTGGTTCGACGGTGGCGGGGATTTCCGCCCTTTTCCGCCTTGGCGCCTGCCGGAGCACGACACCGCCTGGGCGATAACCATCCATCAAAGCCAGGGTTCCGAATGCGCGGAAGTGCTGCTCATCCTGCCGGAAAAAGACCATCCCGTCCTCAGCCGTGAACTGCTTTATACCGGTGTCACCCGCGCCCGTGACCAGGTTCATCTGGTGGCCAGCCGCGACACGTTGCGCCTGGCTCTGGAGCGTCCGGTGGCGCGTCACAGCGGCCTGGCCGCGTTTTTTTCTTCAATATAGTTAGGTTTTAACTTCATGACTCGACGGCAAGCATCGAAACATCTCAAATCAGTCCTTAAACTGGTTGATAATGGCACTCCAGCGGCGCTGCGAAGCAATTGGGTCGCATTTGTCCTCTGGCTCCTGCTTGTAGCGTTGCTCACTGTGATTTTACAATTCAGTACCAGCGCGCCTTTGATTGTTACCATCGGCATATGCTTCTTTCTGGGGGCCTTCTGCGGCGCTTACTCCGTTTACCATACCGCTGCCAGGCAATGGCCATTTCTCTCCCCGCATATCAACAGAGAAAGCGTGGTACAACGTATCAACGAGCTGAATCCATAACAACTGTTAAACCTGGATGCGCTCAAACGCCCCGGTTCATTCAAGCGATGAAGGCACATCGGTAACGTCTCCTCATATTAGCCATTATGCAGAAACAAGATTATCGCGAAATTCCTTATAATTTCACTTCCGCCGACGACAAGCTGATCATCCGCCACCTCTTTGGCCCGGAGATATGGGAGGCCCTCCAGGTGCTGCGCGACCAGCGCATCACGGGCCGATCGGCGCGGCTGGTCATGCGTTTTATGGGCGACCTGTTCATCCTGCGGAGAAATCCTTTTCTTTATCAGGAGCTGGTCGATTCGCCGGTGCGTCGCCGCCAGTTCGCCCACACCGCCGAGGACGACCTGGCTAAAATCGAAGAGGGGGCGCGGATTGGCCGTATCGGCCAGGCCAGCTCCCGCCAGGTCTTTCAGCTCGTCGATGTCTGCCGCAAAAAATTGAACGAGCTACGCGAAGAAATTGGCAAAACCGTTTCCCGCCGTGCCCATATCAACCGCCTTGTAGGGCCAATTATCGGCAAGGAAAATGTCTGTTTCGATCCTTTTTCCCTGATTGGACACGCCACCGACGCCACCGACTGGCGGTTGTGGCTGCCAGTGGTCGTATTCAGGCCATCGAAAGAAGAGCAGCTTCCGGCTTTGATGCGGGCCATCGCTCAGTGCGGCCTGTCGATTGTTCCCCGCGGCGGTGGCACCGGTCTCACCGGCGGCGCCGTGCCGCTACGCCCTAATTCCGCCATCATCAATACCGAGAAGCTGAACCGTATCTATCCGATCGAACGCCGGACGCTGCCGCATATTCCTGACTATCAAGTCGCTGTATTAAAGGTCGAAGCTGGGGTTGTCACCAGTGATGCCATGGCCGCCGCCGCCAGAGAAAACCTGGTTTTCGCTACCGATCCGACCAGCAGTTGGGCCTGTACCATCGGCGGCAATATCGCGGAAAATGCCGGTGGCAAAACGGCTGTCTTGTGGGGTACGGCCATCGACAATCTGTTTTCCTTCACCATTGCCATGCCGGGTGTCGGCTTGGTGACGGTGCGCCGCATCAATCATCCCCTGCGGAAAATTCTGCCCGGCGACCAGGTGACTTTTGTCGTCTGCGATGAAAAAAAATGTGAAATCAAACGCATCGATCTGGCGGGCGATGATATCCGGCGCCATGGCCTGTGGAAGGATATTACCAATAAAGTGCTCGGCGGCGTGCCCGGCCTGCAAAAGGAAGGTACCGATGGCGTCATCACTTCGGCGGAATTCATCCTCTATCCAGCCTATCCGAAAAAACTGACCTTCTGCCTCGAATTTTATGGTCAGGATATGGACGAGGCCAGTCGCGTTATCGTCCGCATCTCGGAAGAATTCGTCAACCATGGCGAAGAAGCCCTGATGGCGCTTGAGCACTTTGACGAAGAGTACATCCGCGCCATTGCCTATCGTTTCAAGGCGGCGCGCAGCGAGCATCCCAAGGCGGTCCTGCTGATTGATATGGTCGGCTACACCAGCGCGCAAATCCAACGGGGGAGAAAACGATTGGAAACGTTGCTCGCCGATTACGCCAATACTGAAGTTTTCATCGCCCAGGACGCCGACGAGGCCGAACGCTTCTGGCGCGACCGCAAACGCCTGGGGGCGATAGCCGCCCGCACCAACGCCTTCAAACTGAACGAGGATATTGTTTTACCGTTGCCGGCGCTTGCCGAATTCAGCCGTTATGTCGATAACTATAATTTGGATGAGGATTTCTATACATGTCAGCATACCATTGAAGAAATTCTGGCATTTCTCTACACCGCCGATCACGGTGAGGATCCAGACTGGATGGAGGCTAAAATCCCCAAAGCCAGGGAACTGTGCGCGAGGACGCAAGAATCTCTCGCCAGCCGCGATAAGGAGGATGTCCGTCAGCAGGCCCTGATGCGGCAACTGTGCCATGAACTGAAAGAACTGTTCAGTGGCTACGGCCAGATCGGCGCCGAAATCGACAGCATTTTCGACCAGGTGCGATCGCGGCGCATTGTCATCGCCACCCATATGCACGCGGGAGACGGCAACATCCATGTCAATATCCCGGTCTTCTCGAATGACCGCCAGATGATGCGGCGGGCGGAAAAANNGGAAAAAACCGCGAATGACGTGATGAAAAAGGCCGTCGAGCTGGGCGGCGCCGTTTCCGGCGAGCACGGCATCGGCATCACCAAGATGAGATTTCTTGAAGACAGCCGCCGCCTGGAGCTGTCGCGTTACCGCCAGGAGGTTGACCCTGACGCTTTGATGAACCCTGGAATGCTCGTCGATCCTGACATTATCGACAAGGTATTCACGCCGTCGTTCAACCTGCTGTCGCTCGAGGCGCGCATCCTCCAGCACGGCTCGCTTGAAATCCTGTCCTCGAAAATCGCCCAGTGCGTCCGTTGCGGCAAGTGCATGGCGGGATGTTGCGTTTATTACCCTGGAACTAACATATTTTTTCATCCACGTAATAAAAATATGGTGATCGGCTCGCTGATTGAGGCGCTGCTCTATGATATGCAGCGTTCGCATCAGCCGCGTTTCCATCAACTGAAGTATCTCGAGGAAATCGCCGACCACTGCACGGGCTGCGGCAAGTGCCTGCCGCCCTGCCCGGTCGATATCGACACCGCCGAAATCTCGGTGCTGGAACGAGAAATCTTGAGTGATCTCGGCTACAAGCACACGGCGCCCGCCACCTGGCTGTCGCTGGAATACCTGCGCAGCCGTAACCGCACCGATAACCGCCTGTTTCGCCGCGTTGTCCTCGGCTGGGGCGGTCGCGGCCAGCGTTTCGGCCACCGGCTGATGAAAATGGCCCCGAAAAGCCTGCGCAACAAAAACTGGCGTTACCTGACCATGCTGAAATCACCGATGCCGCCGGCCTCGCCCTTCAGCCTGTGGAATCTATTACCGGACTGCGCCGCCGACGAAACCATCATTTTCAATGCGAAAAAAACGGCGAAAAAGACCGTCTTTTACTTTCCCGGCTGCGGCTCAGAGCGTCTTTATGGGCAGATCGGCGCCGCCGCCTTGTATATTCTCTTAAAAAGCGATTTCCGCGTCGTTGTGCCGCCGCCTTTCCTCTGCTGCGGCGCCCCGGCCCGCTTTAATGGGAAGAAGAAGATGCACGCCGAAATTAACCTGCGCGACAGTATTATCCTCAGCCAGATCCGCGATATGCTTGGCTATCTCGTTTTTGACGCCTTCCTGGTCAGTTGTGGCACCTGTTGGAAATCTCTTGGCGAAATCGGCGTCGAAAATATTTTCGATTGCCCAATCAAGGATGTTTCCGGCTATGTTCTCGAGGAAGGCGCGGCGATACCCGATGGAAAAATTCCTGGCGAAATATTCTACCACGCGCCTTGCCATGATTCGCTGGAAAAAAGCGGCCCGGCGCTCTTGGCGCGTCTCTATGAAAAAGTGACGAACGTGCCTAATTGCTGCTCGGAAGGCGGCACGCTGTCGTTGTCGCGACCGGATATTACCGATAAGATGCTGCGCCGCAAACGTGATTCGTTACGCCAGGCCGGGGCCAGCCGTGCCGACAGCAAACCCATGATCACGAACTGCCCTTCTTGTCTCACAGGTTTGGGCCGGAATGCCGGTATCGGCATCACGCCGAAACATCTGGCGGTGGCACTGGCGGAACGTCTTGGCGGCGAAAGCTGGCGGCGGGAATTAAAAAGCCTGCTCGAACCGTTTGAGAAGATCAACTTTTAGAACATGGAATAAAAAATGCACATCAATAGCGAAATCCTTTTGCAAACCTTGGCCATTATTTTGATTATCACCGGTCTTCTCGGCACGGTTCTGCCAGTTTTGCCAGGTATGCCAGTTATGTTCGCCGGCATGTTGCTCTCCGCCTGGGTTGGCCACTTCCAGGCCGTCAGCCTGACCGTGATATTTCTTTTAGCCGCCCTGACCGTCATCGCCCTGATCGCCGATTTTGTCGCCGGAGCTTTGGGGGCGAAACGGGTCGGCGCCAGTAAACTGGCTATTATCGGTGCCACCATCGGCACGGTGGCCGGTCTCTTCACGGCGCCGCTCGGCCTGATCATCGGCCCCTTTGCCGGAGCGGTGATTGGCGAATATCTGCATCAGCAAAACCAAAACAGCGCCGACAACACGCAAGACCAGCTTTCCCAGGCGACAAAGGTCGGCGTTCACACCTGGATCGGCATGGTTGTTGGCATCGGCGTCAAGGTGGCTCTCTCTTTTGTCATGCTGGGGATTTTCATTTTTGCCTGGCTGTTCTGAGGGCGTAATATCTGCCTCATTGGGCTGCAATCTGCATCAATAAAGCGGATAATGATGCAGGTCGAACCCAATACAGGAGATCAGATTGTAAACAACAATGAAAACCTTCGATTACCAGGATGCGCCAACCCGTCTGTTGACCCCTGATATCGTGCGCCTTTTGACCACCATCCACGAATTGAAGGGGCGACAGGAGGTACTGCTGTCACAAAATCCGATGATGTTGGACAGCCTGATGGATATCGCGAAAATCCAGAGTACCGGCGCCTCCAACCGCATCGAAGGCATTGCCACAACCGACAAGCGGTTGCGGGAGCTGGTTGCCGAGAAGTCCGCGCCGCGGAATCGCGATGAACGGGAAATTGCCGGTTACCGTGAAGTCCTTTCGCTCATCCACGAGAATCATGAGCATATTGAGCCAACTGCCAATATCATCCTGCAACTGCATCGGACGCTGTATTCCTTTTCCGGCGACAGCGCGGGCGGTGCTTGGAAAAATTCGGATAATGCGATTGCGGAAGCCGGCGCGGATGGCAAAGCGAGGATCAGGTTTCAGCCGGTTTCAGCCTGGCAAACACCGGAAACAATGGAACGGCTTTGCGCGGCTTTTGCCAAAGCATGGCGACAAGCATCCTGCGACCGGCTGATACTCAGCGCACTGTTTATTTTCGATTTCCTCTGCGTCCACCCATTTAACGACGGCAACGGACGAATGAGCCGTCTGCTGACGCTGCTGCTCTTTTATCGCGCCGGACACACAACGGGTAGATACATCAGCATTGAAAAAATCATTGAGGGAAGTAAGGCAACTTATTACGAGGTTTTGCGGGAGAGTTCGCAAGGTTGGCATGAAAATGACAATGATTATGCGCCCTTTGTCCGCTATTTGCTGGGCGTGTTGCTGAAAGCCTGTCGTGAACTCGATACACGTTCACGGCTGTTGACAGACGGCGGGAAATCGAAACCTGAACAAATAGCCGAGTGGATCGCCGGGCAAATCAGGCCTTTCGGTAAACGGGATATTCTAGAAGCATTGCCTGACATCAGCCAGATCACCGTTGAAAGGACGTTGGCAGCTTTACTGAAAACCGGCGTTATCCACAAGCGCGGTGGCGGTCCCGCCACCACATATACCAAAGAGAAATGGAAAATATGAGTTGAGAGCCTCTATTTGAAACTGACAGTTTTTCCCTTCTTGCAGAAGGATATTGTCAGATTAAATTGAAACTACCCCAACTCAAATAAAAAGAGGTCTTATGGCCTTCAGTGAAAAGAAAAGCAAAACCATCTATCGTTGTCAGGAATGCGGTTACGAAAGCGGCAAGTGGCTGGGCCGTTGTCCTGACTGCCAGAGCTGGGAAAGTTTCAGCGAGGAAACACCGCAACCAGCCAGCGCCGCCTCGCTCGCGCTCAGCGCCGATGAACGCCCGCTGCCGCTGTCGTCCTCACCTGATGATGATTACCCTCGCCTGCCGGTTGGCATCGAAGAACTTGACCGCGTGCTGGGTGGCGGCATCGTCCCCGGTTCGGTGATTCTCATCGGCGGCGAACCGGGCATCGGCANNATACTGCAACTTCTGGCGCGGCTTGCCGACCAGGGACAAACCGCATTCTACGTTTCCGGTGAGGAATCGGCGCATCAGATCAAGCTGCGGGCCAGACGGCTTGACGCTGTGCGCGACGAAATATTCCTGGCCACTGCCAGCGAGACGGAAAAGATCATCGCCATGGCTGAGGAAATGCGCCCGGTGCTGGTCGCTGTCGATTCGGTGCAAACTTTAGTTTGCCAGGGTATTTCTTCGGCGCCGGGTACGGTGTCGCAGGTGCGCGATTCGAGTCACAAATTGATGGAGTTTGCCAAGCGCCGTCATATCCCGGTGGCCCTGGTCGGCCATGTCACGAAAGATGGCGCTTTGGCCGGGCCGAAGCTGCTCGAACACATGGTCGATACCGTGCTCTATTTCGAGGGCGACCGCAGTCACGCCTTCCGCATCCTGCGCACGGTAAAAAACCGCTTTGGTTCAACCAACGAAATCGGCGTCTTCGAGATGAAGGAAGAGGGTTTGGCTGAAATCAGAAATCCGTCGGAAATTTTCCTCGCCGAGCGCCCGCTCGATGAGCCCGGCTCGGTGGTGGCGCCAATCATTGAAGGTTCGCGGCCCATTCTTGTTGAAATTCAAGCGCTTGTTAGTCCGACTAACCTTGGCACGGCGCGGCGCACCAGCCTCGGCACCGACCATCAGCGCCTGGCCCTTTTGACGGCGGTGCTGGAAAAAAAAGGCGGCTTCGATATGTACGGCCACGATATTTTCCTGAACG
>DOMU01000157.1 GCA_003509305.1 Desulfobulbaceae bacterium
CCCGCCCGCTGTCGCGCCGCCGCGCCGTAAGCCAGGAGAAAAGCATCCGCTCTTTGGCGGCGCCGGGATATTCCTCGGCGATGCGCCGGTCGCGTTCGCGCAGCGTTTGATAGGGGATATCCCGGTCAAGCGCCGCGAAATATTCCAGGTCAATACTGTCGCTGATACTCCATGTGGTTTTCATGGCCTGAATTCTACCAGAAGACCGGGCGGTGTTCCAGTGGCCGGGAGCGATAACGGTGTGGCGATCAGGCCCTCTAATGCCTGATGGTGCTGTACAGCAGCATGATATTTAAGGCGGCGACGATCACGGTCAGGAAAATCAGCAGACTCTTGGTGCCGCGACCGTTGGCGTATTCTCCCATCACTTTCGGCGAAGAGGTCAGATACACCTGGGTGATCATGGTGATCGGCAACTGCACTGACAGGGCCATTTGTGACAGCAATAATCCCTGGAACGGATTACTGATGCCGCAGATGATGACCAGGCCGATGATAAGCGAACCGGCTGTGCCGAGCAAACTGTGTTTGTCGCGAATGTTATACGGTTCACCGGCGATCCCGGCGGTGATGATGCCGCCGGCCATGCCGGAAGTGACCGACGAAGCGACGCCAGCCAAAAGCAGAGCGGCGGCGAAGATAGTGTCGGCGTTGCCGCCCAACAGAGGCCGCAGCAATTCCCGAGCCTGTTCCAATTCGGTTACATGCTGGCCAATCGTGAAAAAGGTGGCGGCGGCCAGAATGATCATGGCGCTGTTGATCGCCCAGCCAATCAGCATCGAAAAAAGGGTATCGAGAAATTCCAGATCAAGCTGCTTTTCAATGATCTTTTTGTCTTCGAGATGCCACTGGCGGCTCTGGATGATTTCCGAATGCAGGAATAGATTGTGCGGCATCACCACCGCCCCAAGCACGCTCATGATTATCAGTATCGAGCCTGGCGGAAAATCGAGCGTCACCCAGCCTTTGGCGCTGGCTGCCCAGTTCACCGGGGCCAGGAACAGCTCATAGAGAAAGGACAGGCCGATCAGCGACACGAAGCCGATGATCCAGCGTTCGATTTTGCGATAGGAATTGGTGAGCAGCATGACCAGAACGAAGAGCGTTACCAGGCAGGCGCCCAGGGCGATTGGCAGGCCGAAAAGCATTTTCAGGGCGATGGCACCGCCGAGAATCTCGGCCATACTGGTCATGCACGAGGCAGCAAAGGCGGAATAAAGCACCGGCTTACCGAGCCATTTGGGCAGATTTTCGCGCGTTGATTCAGCCAGGCATTTGCCGGTGACAATGCCCAAGTGGGCGGCGTTGTGCTGCAAGACGATCAGCATGATGGTCGAAAGCGTCACCATCCAGAGCAGCGCATAACCGTATTGGGCACCGGCGGCCAGATTGGCGGCCCAGTTGCCGGGGTCGATGAAGCCGACCGTCACCAGAAGGCCAGGTCCGATGTATTTGAGAATATCCAACCCACCGCTGTGCGGATGATGGATGGTCTCGCATTTTTTTATGATCAGCGCGAAAAGCCGCATGGCCGCCTCCGGTATTGAGAATCGTTCACCTCCGCCACGTCACGGATACCAGAGCGTATTTATACGCGGAGTTATTGGCCGGATGGCCGAAAGAAGGTGAAACTTGCATTGGCGTCGGCGTGACTGCCTGCCGGTTGCCATGAAAGAGGTGAAAGGGTGGTCAGAAACGCAGGGTCAGCTTGTTGCTGATCATGATGATGCTTTCAACATCGGAATACTCGCTGCGACTTTTGAAGAGGTCGCCGGTATCCATATAGCCGAGATGAAGCTCGTAATTAAGGTTTGGAAGCAGGCTGTAGATAACACCGAGATTGGCTTCCCAACTGGAGCGGTTTCCGTCATTCAGGTTATTGCTCCACAGGCTGTGGGCCATGCCGAAAGCGCCTTTGAGCGCAATCGACCTCCCAGCTTCGAAACGGGCGGCGATGGCGAAACCTTCGACCGCTTCAGGGTTGCTGCCGCTTTGGGCCAGCGGATTGAAGCGCTGCTGTCCGGACAACACATCCGAAGCGGCGCCGGTGATCATCAACGGCTCGTAATCGCGAGGACTGACAGCGATGGCGCTGTCAAAATCGGTAATGTTGCCAAGGCCATAGGTCGTCACTCGATAGGCGCTATGTGTTTCCGGGATCATCAGCGCCTCCGGCGTTATCGCCATGGCCGGCGAGGCCAAGAACGACAGAAACACACAGAAAGCGATTTTTTTTAGCGCGCTACCCATAACTCCACTCCACTCTCGATTTGGTACAAATATTTATACACTATGGGTGGAAACGAAATAGATTTTTATATACTTCTTTTNNAAAGTCAAGTGGTGAAAATAAGCCGGTAAAGGAATTCGCCATTCCCTTACCAGTCACCGCCCCGCGCATCCTGAGCCTGCTGAGGGACGCCGCCACCTAATGCCTTCGCGAGGTCGGTTTGGTTCAGAAGCTGGGCCAGCCGGTTTTCGATCAGGCTGATTTCCGCTTGCCGCCGCCGCTCCTGGGCATCAAGCCAGGATTGCAGCGGCACGGCTCCGGCCAGGTAGCGCGTTTCATAGAGCGCCTCGCTTCGCCGCGCCGCGTCAAGCATCACCCCGAGCTGTTCCCCCTGTTTTTTTAGCTTTTTTGCCGCCGACAGGCAGGTTTCCACCTCGGACAGCGCCTGGTACAGGCTTTGCCGGAAGGTGAGCACCGCTATCTGATAGTCGGCTTCGCTGATTGCCGCCTGCCGCCGCAGTTGCCGCCAGTCAATGAAGGGCAGAACCAGACCGGCGCCGAGGCTGGCAACGGGGTTGGCGAGCACCCGTGACAATTCCTCGTTGTTGCCGCCGAAAGAACCGGTGAGCGGCAGCCGTGGATAGAGATTCAGCCGAGCGGCGTCGGCGTCGGCAAGGCTGGCTCGCAGGCGGGCCTCGGCGGCGCCAAGGTCGGGACGGCGGGCGAG
>DOMU01000007.1 GCA_003509305.1 Desulfobulbaceae bacterium
CCTCGACGACAAAAAAGCCCTGCGTCTGTTACAGCGCTTTCTTTATGATCCCAATGAAGATGCCCGCTGGCGTTTGGCCTGGCTTATTGGCGAGATCTGTGCCAAAGTGGCCAGCCGCGACCCCGGCCAGGTTTCTGAATTGTTGCACCGATTGTTCGAGGCTTGCTCTGATTCGGCGGCAACGCCCTGGGGTATGATCGAAACCATGGGCACGGTCATCGCCTTGCGCCCGGATATTTTCGGCGCCTTCACTAGGCATCTGCTGAATTTTGCCGGCCAGCCCTCGACGCGCAACCAGACGCTGTGGGCTTTGGCGGAAATCGCCGCCAGCCGCCCCGATTTAATTAGAAATATGCCGTTTTATGCCCTCTTGCCGATGCTTCAGCATGAGGACGCCACCACCCGCGGTCTTCTGGCTCGTTTGCTGGGCCGCATCAAGGCGAAGGAAGCGGCCATGCAGATGCTGCCGCTGACCGATGACATCAGCGCTTTCGTCTGTTGGCAGAAGGGCGCGCGGCAAATGACCACTGTGCGGGACGAGGCGCAACAGGCTTTGGCCGCCATTCAATCATTGTGACAACCATGAGTGGACAAGTTTTGCAGAATTTGCAGCAACTGGATGCCATCAAGCCGATGGCCGCTGGCCCGGCGTCGAGCGAATACGAAGCCGGGAAAAAAGCCTTGGCCGCCGGTGATTACGGTCAGGCGGCGGTCAGCCTGCACAACGCTTTGCTGATCGCCCAGGAAAAAAATGATCAGCCGGCCATCGCCAACGCCAGCAATCAACTGGGCCTCTTGTGCCTGGCGAAAAAAGATTACGCGGCGGCAAACTCGCATTTCGAAGCGGCCCTGGCCATCTGTGAGGCGGCGGGCGACTGGGCCAGTATCGCCACCATCCGCTGGTCGCTGATTGAAAGCCTGACTGGCGGCGAACTTTTTCAGCAGGCGGTGGCGCATTGTTTCGACCTGCTCGATCTGTACACCGCTAATAACGATCCGCAGGGCAGTGTCGCGGCGTTGGAGACGCTGGCAGGGGTGTATAGCGCCGCCGGTGACAGGATGAAAGCCGCCGACACGCTGCGGACGGTGGCTTCGATCCACCGAAACTATCGGCATGAGAGTACCGCCGACGAGTTTCTGCGTNNCCCTTGAACAGGGCGTGCAAAGCTGATGTTTACCGGAATTGTCGCCGGAGTCGGGCGGCTTGTCGCCAAGCGTGGTCACGGCGGCGGCGTCACCTTCGAAATGGAAGCTGGATTTCCCTTTGATGAGCCGCAAGAAGGGGAATCCATCGCCTGCAACGGCGTCTGTCTGACCGCCTACAGTATCCGGGGCCAGCGTTTTTTTTGTGATGTTTCCCCGGAAACCCTCTCACGCTCGACTTTGGGCGCTCTCGCCGTCGGTGGCCGCGTCAACATGGAACGAGCGTTGCGGCCAACCGACCGGCTTGGCGGCCATATCGTTTCTGGGCATATAGACTGCCAGGCGACGGTCGCCGGACGCGAATCTCTCGGCGAGTACACTTTGTTCGGCTTCACGCTGCCTGAGGCCATGGGCCGCTATGTCGTGGAAAAAGGCTCGGTCGCCATTGACGGCGTCAGCCTCACGGTAAACACTTGCGACGCCGGAACGTTTGCGGTATCAATCATCCCACATACATTGCGCGAGACGACGCTCGGCGATTTGCGGCCAGGCAGCCAGGTGAATGTTGAGGTTGACATCATCGGCAAATACGTCGAGCGCCTGTTGGGTCTGGGCACCGCATCAACCGAAACTCCCCGCGAGGCCATGGACACGGCGTTTCTCGCCCGCCACGGCTATTTGTGAATTTTTCGTAATTTTTTCTTTGAGACTGACATGGAAAAGAGTCCGTTGAGTTCCATCCCGGAAGTGATTCAAGATATTAAAGACGGTAAAATGATCATCTTGGTCGATGATGAAGACCGGGAAAACGAAGGTGATTTGTGTATGGCCGCCGAAGCCTGCACGGCTGAACATATCAATTTCATGGTCACGCACGCACGCGGTCTGGTCTGTTTGGCTTTGAGCCCGGATATCCTTGAGCAGCTTGGCCTGCCGATGATGGCCAAAGAGAATACCTCACCGTTTGGCACCGGTTTCACAGTCAGCATTGAGGCTCGCGAAGGCGTTACCACCGGTATTTCGGCGGCGGACCGCGCCCGCACCATTCAGGTGGCGGTGGCGGAGAAAGCCACGGCGCGGGATCTGGTCAGCCCCGGCCATATTTTCCCCTTACGCGCCCGCAAAGGCGGTGTTCTCGTCCGCACCGGCCAGACCGAGGGTTCGGTCGATCTGGCGCGGCTGGCCGGGATGCGCACCGCTAGCGTTATCTGTGAGGTAATGAACGAGGACGGCNNCGTCATCTGGGAGGTCATGAACGGGGACGGCACCATGTCGCGCCTGCCGGATCTGGTGAAGTTCGCGGCCAAACACAACTTGAAAATCGCCAGTGTCGCCGATTTGGTTGCCTATCGCCTGCATCAGGATGTCTTGGTGCATCGGGCGGTTGAGGCGCGGATACCCACCGAGGAGGCCGGGGAATTCCACGCCGTCGTCTACACCAACGACGTTGACAATGAAGAGCATATCGCTCTGGTCAAAGGCGATATTGCCGGAGCCGATACGGTTTTAGTGCGGATGCACTCAGAATGCCTGACTGGCGATGTCTTCGGTTCAGCGCGCTGCGATTGTGGGGCGCAGTTGAAGGCGGCGATGCGGATGATCGATCAGGAAGGCTGCGGCGTCATTGTTTATATGCGCCAGGAAGGGCGCGGTATTGGCCTGATCAACAAACTGAAGGCCTATAACTTACAGGATGAGGGCTTCGATACCGTCGATGCCAACATTAAACTCGGCTTCAAACCCGATCTGCGGGATTACGGCATCGGCGCCCAGATTCTACGTGACCTCGGCGTCAAACGAATGGCTCTCCTCACCAATAATCCGAAAAAAATTGTTGGCCTTGAGGGATACGGTATTGAGGTGGTGGCCCGTTATCCGATCGAAGTCCCGGTCTCGACGGAAAATCGCGGCTATCTGCAATGCAAACGCGACCGGATGGGGCATCTTCTAGAAATTGTTGAATAAAGGTTAAGATATGGCGAACTTCTTCGCGGGAAAACTTGTTGCCGACGGTCTGCGCTTTGGCATTGTCCTGTCGCGTTTCAACTCCTTCATCAGCGAGAAATTGCTGGAAGGAGCTTTAGACAGTCTGTCGCGTTCCGGCGCCGACGATACTCTGATTGACGTGGTGCGGGTGCCCGGCGCTTTTGAAATTCCACTGATGGCTAAAAAGATGGCAAAATCCGGCAGATACGACGCGGTTATCTGCCTTGGCGCGGTTATTCGCGGGGCGACGCCACATTTTGACGTTGTCGTCAACGAAGTGTCAAAAGGTGTTGCCCAGGTGGCGCTTGACAGCGAGCTGCCGGTTTTATTCGGTGTTCTGACTACCGACAGTATTGAACAGGCCGTTGAGCGCGCCGGCACCAAAGCGGGGAACAAAGGCGCCGAGGTGGCGGTAGCGGCCATTGAAATGGCTAACTTGATGAGCGGCTTTGCCGCCAACTGAAAATCTTCCGTTTCGGCCCATTTTTCTTGGTATGTCATTATGGCTGCGGTAATTGGCACGAGACGGAAGGCACGCGAGGCCACCTTGCAATTTCTTTTTCAGGAGGATTTCCTGAGGGATGAATATACGCTGGAAGAATTGCTAGGGCGTTTCACGAAATTTTGTGATCATTTCACCATCGGGGCGGCGGCGCGTGAGTACGCCCTCTATCTGGTTGCCGAGTGTCGGGCCAAGGCTGAGCCGATTGACAGCCTGATCGGTCAGGCGGCGGTCAACTGGCGTTTGTCGCGGATCGCGGCGGTTGATCGTAATCTTTTGCGGCTGGCGGTCTGCGAGATGCTGGTTGAGGGCGCTCCTGACCAGGTGGTGATCAATGAGGCGGTTGATATTGCCAAACGCTTTGCCGCGCTGGAGTCACCGTCTTTTGTCAATGGCGTGCTTGATGCGGTGCGGGCCGCCCTGCGAGCCGCCTGAACCGGGCGTTGTCGCCTCGTTTTTTTCCATGTCCGATTCTAAAACTCTGCGGCAACCATCTAAAAAGCTCTCCCTGTTCCAGGAATTTCTGGCCGCCGCCGGATTTTTCTGCTCCATCTATATCTTTGCCAGCCTGCTGTCGGCCCGCATTGCCAGCGCTGATTGGTGTGGGCGCTTGGGACGGGTCATCGCCGATTTCCTCTGGGGCTTCTGCGGCTGGGGCAGTTTCCTTTCTGTACTGTTGATCGCTTTTGTGGCGGTATCGTTTTTTCGGCGGCGCTTCTCATTTGTTCGTATCCCGCAAATCTCACTTGGCCTGACCGGAGCGCTTATTGCTCTCTGTGGTCTTTTAGCCACCTTCGCGCCCGCCGGTAACGAAATAAAATACGGCGGTTTTCTTGGCAACTTGGCCTATGGCCTGTTGGCGCGGCTGGCCGGAATCGGCGGCGCCATTCTTGTTTTGTTGCTGTTGATTTTGCTGTCGCTGATGCTGTGCTGGCGTTTTTCTCCTTATGCCT
>DOMU01000109.1:0-190 GCA_003509305.1 Desulfobulbaceae bacterium
ATTTGTGAGGAGCACCGCTGGCATTCATCGCTGACAGTGGCCGAAAAGGCCTTTCTTTTCGCTCTGGCCGAGCGTTTGCTGCCGCCGGACAGCTGGCCCGCCGAATTGTATCCGCTTTTATCGCTGCCACACCAGGCGCAAGCCCGGGAGCGGGAAACGGCCAGATTGCTGGCGCTGACCGCTTTATCGC
>DOMU01000109.1:217-4230 GCA_003509305.1 Desulfobulbaceae bacterium
TTGGCGGACCGGCAAGCCGTCTTTGCCAGCCTCACACAAATTCCGCTTGGTGACAACAAGCAGAAGCGTTTTCTTCAGCTTCTCGCCGAGGCCAGCGGCCTGCGCCAAGAGACATTCGCCACCACCCTGCGGCTCCCTAATATAACGGATATCGCAGCCAACATTCACATGAACGGGCCGCAGAAAGCGCAACGCCTGCTTGATAGCCTGACCGCCCTGGCCGCCCCGGAATCAAGCGAAGCCGAGCAACAATTCCAAAAATGGCAAAGCCGCCTGGCCCTGCCCACGGGCGCCCATATCGAACACAGCCCAGCCTTTGAAAAGGACGCCTTGCGCCTGATTCTGCCCTTTGCCAACCAAGAGAGCCTGGAAATATTCTGGCAACAGGCGCGAGGACAAAGAAAACAAACGGCAAAGCCAGCGTCATGAAACCCGAAGAAGCCCTGTATTTTCTGAAATCCGCCCAGGCGCTGGCACGCTACCACCAGGCGCTGGGCGTCGATCATTATCCGGCGAAAGCGAGGCTGTCCTCCCTGGGGCAAATGCCGCAGCCAAGGCCAACAGTTCTCACAGCCAAGACGGCAAAGCCGCAACCGCAATCCAGGCCGCGCCACGAATCCCTGCCTGTGCCCAAAGCGGTGCCCATCACAGCCGAAATGCCGGAGCTGTCCGGCTGCCGCCGGTGTGTCACCGACGATATTCAGCCGTTCTCGGCCATGGCCGGGCGCCTTGGCCAGGCGCCTCAGCTTTTGATTGTCGGCGATTACCTGCATGGTGACGATACGAGCGGCGAATTTGTCTTCGGCCAGGAAGAAGACGAGCTGCTCACCAGGATGCTGATGGCCATCGCCTTAACCGCCGACGATGCGCTGATCACCAATCTCGTCAAATGCCGCCCCGCTGTGAACGATGAAGGGAAACATGAGCCGGGCGAAACCGTTGCCGAGCGCTGCCTCATCCATCTGCGCCGTCAGATAATCCTGACACAGCCACGGTTGATTCTGGCCATGGGCGACTTACCAGCGCAAATTCTCATCGGGCAAAAGACCTCGCTGTCGGCACTCAGAGGCAGGCTGTACAATTTTTTCCCTCAGGACGGCCAGGCGAACAGTCCACCCCAAAATCAACCGGTGCCGGTCCTGGCCAGCTATCATCCCGCCTTTCTTCTCGCTCAGAACGAAATGAAAAAGGCGGCCTGGGAGGATATGAAAATGGTCCGGCGTTTTCTCGCCTCACTGCCATTAACCGCCCGCGCCGCCGGACGATGAGCGCGAACCTGGCGATTTTGTGGGAATTCGCTTGACGCGTGAGCGGCATCTCTGCTACGCTTTTTTCTATCAGGCAACAGGGTCGGACGCACTGTTCCCGTCCGGCGGTACTGACAAGATTCAAGTGGGAGAATGGTCATGGCGGATCGTGTACAGGGGAGAGTCAAATGGTTTAATGCCGGCAAAGGCTATGGTTTTCTTGAACGCGGCGACGGGCAACCCGATGTCTTCGTTCATTTCAGCGCTATTCAGAGCGAGGGTTTCCGAACGCTTGAGGAAAACGAAGCGGTTGAGTTCATCATCGCCAAAACCGACAAGGGTTTTCAGGCCGAAAATGTAGTCAAGTTGAAAAAATAAGCCGGTTTCTCATATCCTTTTCACACCCGTCGCACCGGATTCTGGCGCGCGGGTTTTTTTATTTCCACCGATGAATCAATACAAAACCGCCCATCTGACGCTGAAAAACCTCGGCGAGACCGCGAAATTCGGCCTCCTTTTAGGGAAACTTGCTCGCCCAGGCGACGTTATCTGTCTTGATGGCGATCTCGGCGCCGGGAAAACCACCTTGACCCAGTCCATCGCCAAGGGGCTTGGCGTAGCCGCCGAGCCACCGGTAACCAGTCCCAGTTTCGCCATTTTTCAAGAATATCAGGGGCGTATCCCGCTCTATCATTTTGATTTATACAGGCTTCATGGCCCCGATGACGTGTTGGCGCTGGGCCTCGAAGAATATTTCTCTCTTGCCGGATGCGCCGTGATAGAGTGGTCAGGACGCGCTGAAGACATCCTGCCGGAAAACCATCTGCGGCTGGAATTACGGGTGGCGGCGGGGGAGGCGCGGGATGTTTTCTGCCGTTATCACGAGGAAGGCTGGGCGGCGCGATGGCGGAGTCTCACTCAAGAATTGAGTATTTTCGAATAACGGAGTATATTGCTTTCTTTCCGAACTTCCAGCCGAGGGATACAGGTGCCGTCCGCCCTGGATCTTTTCGGCTTTTTTTCACACAAAGGATGTTTGATGAATCATCAGCCGATTTCCTTGCAACCATGCCGCAAGACCTTTACCAGCGATCAGGACAAGGCCAGACGCCCGGAAGAGACTCTCGTAAATTTTTACAATCAGATCAATAAATTACCGATAAAGATCGTCCATGAGGTGCGGCGCATCGACAACGGACGACTCGACATCCCGGTCTATTTCAGCGTCTGCGGCGACGATGCCAAGGCCCTGACAGGCACAAAAAAACAGATGGGCAAAGGGGCGTCGCCGGCCCAGGCCGAGGCATCGGCCTGCATGGAACTCGCCGAACGTTTTTCGTTATTCTCGTTTCGTCATCAGCCGGAAAATTTTCTCGTCGGCGATTATGAAAGTCTGGGCGATTATCCGCTGCTTCCAGCGGAAGAACTCCTGAAATCGGTTGGCGACCAGCGTCTTCGCGGCGAAAAATTGCGGCAACTCCTGGCCGGCATTCCGCTGCGATGGACATGGGCAACCGAACTCGCCAGCGGACGGGCGATGCTCGTGCCTTTTTCCTGGTTTTTCGCGATCAACGAATTCAATGGCTCGTCAGCGGGCAATACTTTGGAAGAGGCCACTTTACAGGCCGTCTGCGAGGTCATCGAGCGCCATGTTTCGTCCCTGGTCAGCCGCGGGCGTCTGGCCGCGCCGATAATCGACCCACAAAGCCTGACTGATCCAGTAGCGATGGACTTGCTGCGAAAATTTGCCAATGCGGGTATCGATTTGCGGCTCTACGATTTCAGCCTCGATACCGGCGTCGCCACCGTGGCGGCGGTGGGCATGGACAAAACAACTTTTCCTGACACAAGTGAAATCGTTTATACCGCTGGCACCAGCCCCGACCCACAGAAGGCGGCGATCCGCGCCATCACTGAGGTGGCGCAACTGGCCGGAGATTTCAACACTGGTGCCAATTATGTCGCTTCCGGCCTGCCGAAACCGGCGTCGCTGACCAAGCTGGCCTACCTCGGCGGGAAACCGGGAAAATCCATAGGCGATCTGCCGAATCTCGCCGATAACGACATCCTCATCGAAATACACCGGCTGGTCGCGGCGCTCGCTGAAATCGGCCTGTCGGTTTTTCTTGTTGACGCCACCGAGCCACGCCTCGCCATTCCCGCCGTCTATGCCATCGTTCCCGGCGCCCATTTTCGCGAACGGGCCAGCCAGGGTGATGCTGGCCTGTTCGCGGCCAAACTTGCCGTCGATCTCCTTGACGACAACGCCCTCCTCGAAGAAAAATTGACGGCCATGGCGGCCCTGCTGCCAGAGAATGCCTACCTTCCTTTTTACCATGGGAAACGGGCCATGGACACGGGCGACCCGGAAAGGGCGGTGGGCCATTTCGCTCAGGCGCTCGAAAGAACCGGGGCGGATACGGCGGGCGAGGAAATCGCCGCCGAAGTTGCCACTATCTGTTCGTATGCCGGCAGTTGCCTGAACCAGATGGGACGCTACCAGGAAGCAATCACTATACTGACACGCGGGCTTGCCGCCGACGAGGAACGCCCGGACATCCATAACAGCCTGGGCGTCGCCTGGTATAAGCTGGAACGATACAATGAGGCAATCAGGCATTTCGGACGCGCCGTCGAACTGAATCCGGCCTCGGCCATCGACTACGCCAACCTGGGCGTCAATCACGCCAGGCTGGGCCAGCATCAGGCGGCAAAAAATTTTCTGCGCCTGGCGCTCACGCTCGACACCGGTCTCGATTTCGCCCG